>DATFJQ010000216.1:0-8403 GCA_035269125.1 Roseovarius sp. | reverse complement strand
GCCGACAAAACTGAACGGATCGCGTGTGCCGAAGCCATCAAAATTGTTGCGCGACCCCAACCGGCCCCAGCCAAAACCGCCAGATACTTTCAGGCGGTCCCCAAAGGATTTGCTGGCGACAAGGTATTCCGCGCCCAGCAGGCCGGTCCCCAGAAAGTCCTGTAGCCCAATGGCAACCGCCGGGGTAAATGTGCCTTCCTTGAGCAAGCGCATTTTCAGATCAAAACTGCGGTCGTAGTAGGTGGAGAATTGCGGCGTCAGATCCTTGGTGCCAGAATACCGAAAGCTGCCGCTCAGCCAAGGCGTGATCTGAAAGGTCAGTGTGCTGCGCCCAAAGCCGTCAAAGTAAAATGCTGTCGCTGACAGTTGTCCATCGGGCGCCATTTCGGCTGTGGGCATGTCAATCAGGCCACCCGGCACACCATAGCTGTTGGTAACGGTCGTGGTCAGCTCATCGGCTGTTGCGGCCAAGGGGCATAGCCCCAAAGTGGCAGCTACGGCAAGGCAGGCGGTAAAACGAGTCACTCGGAAAACTCCAGTTACATCATTCAAGGGGCACCGTAGCGGTCATGCCATAAAACAACAACTCGTAATAAGTGTATCGAGCTTCGATTTGGTCGGACTGCAAAGTTTTCGTTCAGTGCTAAGCATTTTAGCCTAGCCAGAGCGCAGCCAGCACTGCCGTGGCCCCCAATCCGGCGCCGCCTGCAGCCCATAGCGTGGGCCAAATGCGCTTGGGTGCGCGCGGCGTTTCAAGCGGCATGGACTGTCGGATCAGCGCGTTTTCCACGATCCCCGGCAGGCGCGGACCATAGCGCGCTAACACTGCCAGTGTTTTTTGCAGGTCGTGGGCGACGGCACGGGGGCCGATATTTTTGCGGATGTAATCCTCGACCACAGGGCGCGCGACTTGCCAGATGTTGATTTGCGGACTTAACGACCGCGCGACACCTTCGACCACTACCATTGTGCGTTGCAGCAAAATCAGTTCTGTCCGGGTTTCCATCCCAAACCGTTCCGTGACCTCGAACAGGTAACTTAGCAGATTCCCCATCGATATCTGGGTGGCGTCCATCCCGAAAATAGGCTCTCCCACGGCGCGCAGGGCGCGGGCAAACTCGTTTACATCGCGGTCGGGTGGCACATATCCAGCCTCGAAATGAACTTCGGCCACACGCCGGTAATCCCGCTTGATAAAACCATACAGGATTTCCGCATATACTTTGCGGGTGTATTCATCGATATGACCCATGATTCCAAAATCATAGGCGATGATCTCGCCCGTCGGCGCGACCTTCAGGTTGCCCTGATGCATGTCAGCGTGGAAATACCCATCGCGCAGGGCATGGCTTAGGAACAGTTGTAAAACCCGCTCTCCCAGCGCTACCCGGTCATGTCCGGCGGCGTCCAACGCGGCGTTGTCGCCCAATGGCGCACCGTCGGCCCAGCCCATGGTCATCACCCGACGCCCCGACAACGGCCAATTGATGGATGGCAGCTTGAACCCCTCATCGCCGGTGGTATTGGCGGCGAATTCGCTGGCCGAAGCTGCTTCGAGTCGCAAATCCAGCTCGCCCATGACCACGCCTTCGAAATGCGCGATCACGTCCGTGGGCCGTAAACGCCGTGACGCGGGCGACAGCACCTCGATCATGCGCGCGGCAAAATAGAATGCGTCGATATCTGTGCGAAACGCCTTTTCGATGCCGGGGCGCAACACCTTGATCGCCACCGCCTCGCCGGTGTCACGCAACCTGGCACGATGCACCTGCGCGATCGAGGCTGCTGCCACAGGTGGGCTGAATTCATCAAACACGTCTTCGACAGGCCGCCCTAATTGATCCTCGACCGAGCGTTTTGCCGCCTCTACTGGAAACGGCGGCAGTTTGTCTTGCAACACGCGCAGTTGCGTGGCCAGTTCATCACCCACCAGATCGGGCCGGGTCGACAGGATTTGCCCGAACTTGATATAGGCCGGACCCAGCGCCGAAAGCGCGCGTGTGGCCGGGGGCATATCCGGATCACCACGATAGCCCAGCCATTGAAACGGCCAAGCCAAAAACCGCATGATTGCCCGGACTTGCGGCGGGGCGTCCATCGCTTCCATTACCACGCCCATTGCGCCTGTGCGTTCCAGCGTAGCGCCTGTGCGGATCAGACGCAGAATGTTGTGCGGTCCGCGCATGTTCAGATCTTCCAGCCGGAATGCAAACAGGCAATGCCCATGCTGAGATTGCGATACTTGGCGTTTTCAAAGCCAGCTTTGCGCACCATGCCTAAAAAGGTTTCCTGATCAGGGAATTTACGGATCGACTCGACCAGATATTGATAACTTTCCCGATCCCCGGCAATCATCTGTCCCATAGGCGGGATGATGTTGAACGAATACAGATCATAGGCCCATTGCATCAAATCATTGGGGATTTGGCTGAATTCCAGCACCATCAAGCGCCCGCCGGGCTTGAGCACGCGAAACGCTTCGTTCAGCGCCTCTTGGGGGCGGGTCACATTTCGGATGCCAAAGCTGATCGTATAAACGTCAAAGGTGTTGTCCTCGAACGGCAGGGCCATTGCATCGCCGGCGACCCAATCCAGAGTGTCGGCCATGGCGGCGGCCTCGGCCCGCTTGCGGCCCTCGATCAGCATCGGTTCGGTCAGGTCCAGCACCGTGGCATGGCCGTGGCCGGCACGCTTCAGAAACCGGAAACTGATATCGCCAGTGCCGCCCGCCACATCCAGCAGGCGTTGGCCGGGGCGCGGGGCAAGCCAATCCATCATCGCGTCTTTCCAGATGCGGTGGATGCCAAAAGACATTGCGTCGTTCATCACGTCGTATTTCGACGCGACCGACCCAAAGACACCGCGCACGCGGCCCGCCTTTTCGCCCTCTGGCACATCCTGAAATCCGAAATGGGTGGTTTTCTCGGTCATTGTTGCCCCGGGGCTTGCCGTTAATCGATCTCATCCTTCTTATAGGGTGCTTGGGGGTGGTTACAATGCGCCCCGTTTGTCACAGGATGCCGCAAATGCCCGAATTACCCGAGGTTGAGACAGTGCGCCGCGGCCTTGCCCCTGCGATGGAGGGCGCGCGGATCATCCACGCGCAGGTCAACCGCCCCGATTTGCGTTGGCCTTTTCCTGAAAATATGGCAGCGCGGCTCACTGGCCAAACCGTGCAAGCCCTGCGCAGGCGATCCAAATATATTCTGGCCGACTTGTCGAGTGGCGAGACCCTTTTGATTCACCTTGGAATGTCGGGCCGTATGACGGTTTCGGGTGATCCCTTGGGCCGGTTTCACCGCGTCCACCCTGCGCCGGAAAAGCACGATCATGTTGTGCTGGACATGTCGAACGGTGCGCGCATCACCTTTAACGATCCGCGCCGCTTTGGCGCGATGGACCTGATGGAGACCGTAACCGCCGAATTGCACCCTCTTCTGGCCAAGCTGGGGCCGGAACCCTTGGGGAATGCGTTCCACGAAACCTATCTGGCCGAGGCCCTGAAAACGCGCAAGACGCCGATCAAATCGGCGCTTCTGGATCAGCGAATCGTTGCGGGGCTTGGCAATATCTATGTGTGCGAAACACTGTATCGGGCCGGGATTTCGCCAAAACGTCGCGCCAATAACATTGCGCGGGCACGCGTGGAATCGCTTGTGCCGATCATCCGCGACGTGCTGCGTGACGCGATCACTGCAGGCGGATCATCGCTGCGCGATTTTCGACAAGCAGACGGGGAACTTGGTTATTTTCAACATAGTTTCGATGTTTACGACCGCGAAGGAGAACCCTGCCGCACGACGGACTGTGCAGACGCGATTCGACGCATCGTTCAGTCGGGGCGGTCCAGCTTCTACTGCCCCTCCTGCCAAAGATGAGGTTGATCCAGCCGCAGACCGTGGTAAGGAATCCGTCCTGACAGAAACAAGCGAAAGCAGATTTCATGGCCTATGAGACGATCATCGTCGAAATAGAAGACCACGTCGCCCTTATCAAACTCAATCGCCCGGATGCTTTGAATGCGCTGAATGATCAGCTTATGACCGAGCTGTGCAAGGCGCTGAAAGAGGCGCAGGCGAATGACAAGGTGCGTTGCATCATCCTGACCGGCTCGGAAAAGGCGTTTGCCGCCGGGGCTGATATCAAGATGATGAGCGGCAAGGGCTTCGTTGACGTATTCACCGAAGACCTTTTCGGCCCGGAAAGCGATGCCATCATGGGCATCCGCAAGCCGATCATCGGTGCAGTGTCGGGCTATGCGCTCGGCGGTGGCTGTGAGTTGGCTATGATGTGCGATTTCATCATTGCGTCCGACACTGCCAAGTTTGGCCAGCCCGAGATCAACCTTGGTGTTATGGCAGGCCTTGGCGGCAGCCAGCGTCTGACCCGCTTTATCGGTAAGTCCAAGGCGATGGACATGAACCTGACCGGGCGATTCATGGATGCAGACGAAGCGGAGCGTTCTGGCTTGGTAAGCCGCGTCGTGCCCGTCAAGAAATTGATGGATGAAGCGCGCAGCGCGGCCGACAAGATCGCCGAGAAATCCATGATCACCGTGATGGCGGTCAAGGAATCGGTGAACCGCTCGTATGAGACGACCCTGCGGGAAGGGCTCTTGTTCGAGCGCCGGGTGTTTCATTCGCTGTTCGCGACCGAAGACCAATCCGAAGGCATGGCCGCTTTCGTCGAAAAACGCGAGCCGCAGTTCCGCGACAAGTGATCTACAGCCACTTTGGCTTTTAGGGGCGCGCCTGATCGGTGCGCCCTTTTTAGTTCACACAACTCTTGTGGCTGGTCTTTTGGTGGGTAGATTCGGCTTTGCAAACTGGTGAAACTCCTTTATAGGCCTGCCTCATACATGCGCGTGCGGCCCGCCTTGGCCAGAATCGGTTACGGTAATTTCGATACCGGCCTGTGGGTTTGCGTCGCGCTTTGGAAACAACGCAAACCTGACAGAGGTCTGATTCAAATGGCAAATACGCCCCAGTCGAAAAAGCGCGCGCGCCAGAACGCCGGTCGCTACGCAGTCAACAAAGCCCGCCGTTCGCGCATCCGCACATACCTGCGCAAAGTCGAAGAGGCGCTTGCCTCGGGTGATAAGGACGCGGCTCAAACTGCCCTGCGCAACGCGCAGCCCGAACTGATGCGCGGCGTCACCAAGGGTGTCTTCCACAAGAACACCGCCTCGCGCAAAATTTCGCGTCTGGCCGCCCGCGTTAAGGCGCTCGGCTAAAGCTTTCGGGCTAAATCATTGATACAAAAGGCGCCGGATCATCCGGCGCTTTTTTTGTGTGCGCTTCTTTGAAACGGGCAAGAGATTCTTTTCACGGAAACGTCATGTCAAGCGCGAAGAACAGTTGCCGCAACGCGTCGCAAATTGCTAGCTTCAGCATGCGATTCATTCTTGGGGGGACAATCGGCGATCAGGATCGAACGGTCAGGATTGCCGCCGAGCGCAGATGAAGTCTATTCGTTGTGCGTTCTGTCCACGATGCGCTATGTGATGGTATGTATATTGCGACCGTATTGGGGATCGGGCGCATTTATGCTGTCGTCATGTATCTTTATAGGTTGAGCTCTTAAAAAGGGCTTTGGCCCGTTGTTCTTTACAACGGGGCATGGCGCCTTTGTTTGGTCAATCCCTCAAGACGGTTGCATGACGCCAGCGCGAAGGTCGCGCAGGCATTCGCTATGGCTTAAGAGCACGGGACGGGACAGCAATGACGCAAGAACAATGGGGCCAACTCAAACAAGAGCTTCTCAAGACGATCGGCAAAAACAACTACGCGAACTGGATCGAACCCCTTGAGTTGTCGGATGTTTCAGAAGGCGTCGCTACGTTCTCGGTTCCAACCAGCTTTCTTGGCAATTATGTGTCGCAGAACTTTGGTGACCTGATCCTTTACCAGATGAACAGGGTCGCGCCCGAAATCAGACGCGTCAAGTTCAGCGCCGCCAACATGAGCGGTAGCCCGTCGCCCAAGCCGTCCACATGCCAGCCTGAGACCCCGAGCCAAGAGCGCCCCGCTGTCATGCAGCAATCAGCGACGTCGCCCGCCTCGGATAACGGCCTGAACACAGCGCCGTTGGATACAAGGTTTACGTTTGACACTTTCGTGGTCGGCAAGCCGAACGAATTGGCCCACGCGGCGGCCAAGCGCGTTGCCGAGGGTGGGCCTGTCACGTTCAACCCATTGTTTCTTTATGGTGGCGTGGGGCTTGGCAAAACCCATCTCATGCATGCGATTGCATGGGAGTTGAAAAGCCGACGTGCGGACATGAATGTGCTGTATCTTTCAGCCGAGCAGTTCATGTATCGCTTTGTGCAGGCGTTGCGCGACCGCAAGATGATGGATTTCAAAGAGCTGTTCCGCTCGGTCGATGTGTTGATGGTGGACGATGTTCAATTCATCGCTGGCAAGGACAGCACGCAAGAAGAATTTTTCCATACCTTCAACGCTTTGGTTGACCAGAACAAACAAATCATCATCTCGGGTGATCGCGCTCCCGGTGAGATTGCCAATCTGGAAGACCGTATCAAATCGCGCCTGCAGTGCGGCCTTGTTGTGGATCTGCATCCAACGGATTACGAATTGCGCCTTGGCATTCTGCAATCCAAATCCGAACAGTTTGCCAAAACCTATCCGGGCCTCAAGTTGGCCGACGGTGTTTTGGAATTCTTGGCCCATCGGATCAGCTCGAACGTGCGTGTTCTCGAAGGTGCGCTGACCCGGCTGTTCGCCTTTGCGTCGCTGGTTGGGCATGAAATCACATTGGAATTGACGCAGGATTGTCTGGCCGACGTTTTGCGCGCATCAGAGCGCAAGATCAGTGTCGAGGAAATTCAACGGCAAGTCGCGGATCACTACAATATCCGCCTCAGCGATATGATTGGCCCGAAACGCCTGCGCGCCTTTGCGCGTCCGCGGCAGGTGGCCATGTATCTGTGCAAGCAGATGACCAGCCGTTCGTTGCCCGAGATTGGGCGCCGTTTTGGTGGGCGAGATCACACCACTGTGATGCATGGTGTCAAACGCATCGACGAGTTGCAGGTTCAGGATGCTCAGATTTCCGAAGACCTTGAAATCCTGCGGCGCACTTTGGAAAGTTGATCCGTCAATGCTTTGCGGACCTCTTGCATGCGGCTTGGCCATAAGGCCGAGCTGCACTTGACGCTCGGGCATTTACCACTCAAAACACAACAAAAGGCTTGAGCCGTAAGGGGAAGTTGCTAACTTGCCCCTCCGGCACAAAGTCGGTGACCCATTTGCAGGGAGCGAGGGCATGAAACTCAGCATCGAACGCGGGACGCTGCTCAAGGCCGTGTCGCAGGCGCAATCCGTCGTCGAGCGGCGCAATACCATTCCGATCCTTGCCAATGTTCTGATCGAAGCCGAAGGCAATGCCGTGCATTTTCGCGCCACTGACTTGGATATCGAGGTGGTTGATAAAGCCCCGGCACAGGTTGAACGGGCCGGTGCGACAACCGTCAGCGCCGTGACCTTGCATGAAATCGTGCGTAAACTGCCTGATGGCGCGCTTGTGACCCTGACCGACGATAGCGCCGCAGGCCGACTGACGGTTGAGGCTGGCCGCTCGAACTTCAATCTGGCGACCCTCCCGAAAGAGGATTTTCCGGTGATGGCCTCGTCGGAATACAGCAGCAATTTCAGCGCCCCGGCGCCGGTTTTGCGCCGTCTGTTCGACAAGTCGAAATTTGCTATTTCCACCGAAGAGACCCGCTATTACCTGAACGGCGTGTACATGCACGTTTCCGATGCCGAAGGCGGCAAGGTTCTGCGCTGTGTGGCGACAGATGGGCACCGTCTGGCCCGGATTGACGCCGACCTGCCCGAAGGCGCGGCGGATATGCCCGGCGTTATCGTGCCCCGGAAAACCGTGGGCGAGCTGCGGAAATTGCTGGAAGATGACGACATGAAAATCGCCGTGTCGGTCAGCGAAACCAAGGTGCGGTTTGCCACGCCCGACCTTACCCTGACCTCCAAGGTGATTGACGGGACATTCCCCGACTACACCCGCGTCATTCCGCAGGGCAACACCCGCAAGCTTGAGGTGGACGCCGCCGAATTCGCCAAAGCCGTTGATCGCGTGGCGACCGTCAGCTCGGAACGCTCGCGCGCCGTCAAGTTGACGCTGGACGAAGACCGTTTGGTTCTGTCGGTGAACGCCCCCGATAGCGGTGCCGCCGAAGAAGAACTGGCTGTGGCCTATGGCGATGAGCGGCTGGAAATCGGGTTCAATGCGAAATACCTGTTGGAAATCGCCAGTCAGGTCGATCGCGAAAACGCCGTTTTCATGTTCAACTCGTCCGGTGATCCCACGCTGATGCGCGAAGGCAACGACACCAGCGCAGTCTATGTCGTGATGCCGATGCGGGTGTGA
>DATFJQ010000215.1:0-6208 GCA_035269125.1 Roseovarius sp. | reverse complement strand
GGCAACGCGGCCGAGGTTTTCTTTGAATGGATGCAGGACAACGCGGCGGCGTTTTTCGATCACTTGGCTGCGGTGATGGAGGCAATGATCGACGCCTTTCTTTGGGTGCTGCAAACCCCGCACCCGATGGTGCTGATTGCGGTGTTCGTGGGGCTGACATGGATTTTTCAGCGCAACTGGAAAACCTGTGCTTTCGTGGCGCTTGGGTTCCTGCTGGTGCTCAATCAGGATTATTGGGAAGAAATGACCGAAAGCCTCACGCTGGTTCTGTCGGCCTGCGTGTTTTGCATGGCCATCGGCGTGCCCATCGGTATCGCCGCCGCGCACCGCCCACGCCTCTATCGTGGTCTGCGTCCGGTGCTGGACCTGATGCAAACCCTGCCGCCTTTCGTTTACCTGATCCCGGCGATTGTCTTTTTCGGGATCGGCATGGTGCCGGGGCTGATCGCCACGGTGATTTTCGTGGTTCCGGCGCCGATCCGGCTGACCTATCTGGGCATTTCCTCTACCCCCAAGCCGCTGCTTGAGGCCACGCAAGCCTTTGGCGCAACGCCACGCCAGACCCTGTGGAAAGTTGAATTGCCCTACGCCCTGCCACAGATCATGGCCGGGCTAAACCAGACAATCATGCTGTCGCTGTCGATGGTGGTGATCGCGGCACTTGTGGGTGCCGATGGGCTTGGCGTTCCGGTCCTGCGCGCAATCAACACGGTCAATATCTCACTCGGCTTCGAATCCGGCCTGATGATCGTGGTGGTCGCCGTGATCCTTGACCGCATGCTGCGGCTGGAGGGCGACCAATGAACGATGCGGTGCAATTCGACAATGTCTCAATCGTGTTCGGCGACCGCCCCGACCGCGCCCTACCCCTGATGGATGAGGGGATGGACCGCCCCAACATCCAATCGCGCACCGGGCAGGTGCTGGGTGTGCATGATTGCAATCTAACGGTCGGTCAGGGCGAAATTGTTGTGCTGATGGGGCTGTCGGGCTCGGGCAAATCCACGCTTCTCAGGGCGGTCAATGCGCTCAACCCGGTGACGCGCGGCGCGGTGCATGTGAATGACGGTCAGGGCATGGTCAACGTCACCACCGCCGATGCCGCCACCCTGCGCCGCGTCCGGCAAAACCATGTCGCCATGGTGTTTCAACAATTCGGCCTGCTACCATGGCGCAGCGTGCGCGACAATATCGGCCTCGGCCTTGAACTCGCTGGCCTGCCGCGCCCTGAACGGGCCGATCGGATCACTCACCAACTTGATCTTGTCGGCCTGTCGGATTGGGCCGACCGTAAAGTGGGCGAATTGTCCGGCGGGATGCAGCAGCGCGTGGGCCTTGCCCGCGCCTTCGCCACCGAAGCGCCGATCCTCCTGATGGACGAGCCGTTTTCGGCGCTTGATCCACTGATCCGCAACCACCTTCAGGATGAGCTTTTGGATCTGCAACAAAAACTCAACCGCACGATCATCTTCGTCAGTCACGATCTGGACGAAGCGTTCAAATTGGGCGACCGGATCGCTATCATGGAGGGCGGGCGCATCGTGCAATGCGGCACCCCGCAAGACATTTTCACCAACCCCGCCACCGATTACGTGGCCGACTTCGTCGCGCATATGAACCCGCTTGGCGTGCTCTGCGCCCGCGATGTGA
Organism: Roseovarius sp.; assembly: GCA_035269125.1. GTDB lineage: Bacteria > Pseudomonadota > Alphaproteobacteria > Rhodobacterales > Rhodobacteraceae > Roseovarius. Next base: position 4,558 of record DATFJQ010000215.1, on the reverse strand, counting down.
TGGAGCCGGCAACCGCCAAGCCCGATAAAACCGTGCCGCCCGGCGCCACCATCCGGCAGGTGATGGAGATCAGTCAAGGCCACGACGCGCCCATCGGTGTCAGCGATGGGGATGCCTTGCTTGGCCAGATCACCCGCAATGGCATCCTGTCCAAACTTCTCGACCCACGTGGCTGAAAACGCTCTGCCCCTTCATTGTTCCCAAAATACTCAAATCCGCGCGACACCGACCACGGGTGCGCCAATTGCCGACCGCGCTTGACTTCTCGGGCCGGGGATTGCAGGGCAAGGGCGCAAATAACGGAGACCACAGATGAGCACCGGCAAACCGAAAGCCCCCAAGCGGCAGCAGGTCTATACGCTTTTGGTCGAGATTGGCCGCAAAGACGGCGACGGCCTGCCCGACAAGGCCACAGGCGCGGCGCTGATGGTCTATGCCTCAGGCGTGGACGAAGAAGAAGCCGTGCGTGAAACCGTGGCGGTTTTGAAACAGGCCGACACCGCACCGCTGGATGTCACCGGCTACGGCACGCTTGAGGAACGGCAAGCCGAAGGCCACGATATCAGCGAGGAAGAACGCGGCCTGATGCAACGCGCATTGGATGAAAACGCCGTGATCGTCGCCCAGATGACCCCGTTTTTCGAAGACGCCCCAAAGCCCAACACGACATTGCACTAAGCCTGCCGATCTGGCGCGGCGCGCACGCAAGGGCGCGACAAGCAACCCCGCCAACCCCGCCCGCGGCCAGTGTCAGAACCTGTGTCAGGCGGCCCGCTCCATGGCCAGCGTGATCGCCTCGAAAGGTTTCAGAACCGGCCAAACCGGCTTGGCGTGCTCCGGCAATCGTGATCGGTCGAACGGTGCCAAGACCGAACAAGCAAGATGCTCGGGCTTGCGCCGCAAACGGCCCACATACAGGCTTTCCACGGCACAGCCCGCCGCCATGATCGCCTCGTGTCCGGGCAATAGAAGGTGTGTATAGGTGACCAAATCCGGCCCGCTGGCGTAAAACGCGGATACGCCATTGACCAGATATTGCGCCGGCACCAGCACCGCTTCGCGCCCGAACATATACTCCACTTCACTGCCGCCGATCACCAATCGTTGCTGCGGCGCGACCACGATATCGCGTTGCAACCCGAAATAAGGCGCACGCAGGCGCACAGGGCGGAAACTGCCCAAGGCTGGCACCGTGCGCGAGACACGGCGCAAAACCGGCACCGCCGCGCCAGCGTCGGTAATCACCACATCACCACGCCCCAAACTTGCGGCGTCGCGGTCCCCCATGGTTGTGCTGATCGGCACCCGGCTGGTCAGTGTCGGCATCGGGCCCACTGGTTCTACGGTGTCGGACACGGCAAAGAAATCCACATCGCGATCCATCTCCCGGCTGCGCGGGTTGGTGGAAATGGCTGCGATTTCCGCCATCATCATCGGGTGCGGCGGTGGCAATGTGATCGAATGAATGGCACCGCTTTCAGGCCGCTCCAGCGTCAATTGCCCCCATCGGGCCAAAGCATCCCAACAATAGGTCAAGCGCACCGTATCAAGCCGCCCCGCTGGATTATGTGGCAAGGTTGCGTGTCGGATATCGTCGCCTTGGGCTTCCACCAGAACGATCCCGCCGCACGGCAAGGCTCGCAACGAAAAGCTACCGGGCCACGGGTGTTGGCGTTGGAATGACAACAGGGTTTGTGGCCGCCCATCCGGCGACAGGCGCGTTTCCAGCAGCAACGTGCCGCGCGGCATCAGGCGGGTTTCTTCAACTCCGACTGCCACGTCCGGTGTCATCTGTCCGGCGCATGGCAACAGGCCATTCGCGGCAAAGCGGCCGCCCCGGTGACCCGCTATGGCGACCCAGCCCATAGCTCAGGCCACCCGTGCGCGACGCACGTAAACTTGCGCCTCGAACCGTTTCAGGCAGCGCCGCGCCGCCGGACTGTAGCCATGGCCCGTTTCGGGGTCGATCTCGGGGAACAAGGCACAGATTTCCGCAACCAGTTCTGCCTCGAAACTGCTGGTGGTCTGCGGGCCGGGCAAGAAGCTCTCGGTTTCCAAGCCGCCGGAATAGATCACCTGATGCCGGTCGAACAGCAGATGCACATAATTGACAGTCCCACCTTCGATGCGCCGCACGCCAAGATCGTTCACAAGATCACGGGCCGCCACCAGAACCTCGGGCTCACCAAACAGAATTTCGGCCAGACTGTCGCGGATCAACACGCGGTGCAGCGGTGACAGCAAAACCGCGTCATGGCGGCCAAAGGTGTCTGCGGCGATGCGGATGGGGGCGAACGTGCCACGGGCTTCGACATCGCGCCGCCCGATCCAGCGCAGGGGCTGAGGCCCGTCATCTTTGGTCATCACCATATCGCCGGGCCTCAACGTTTCCACCGGCACGGCTCCATCCGGGGTATCAATCAACGTGCCCGCCACGAAACAGGGCACCGAATCGACGTTGACGAAGCCTGTATCGGACTGCCCCGTGCTGCTGCTGACCTCGTAGGTGAGATTGACATTCTCGATCTCACCATCGCCCAGCAAAGTGACCGTGCCATCGCCATTGACCTGCACCTGCTGGCCTGTGGCCAGCGTGACAACATCGCCAGCCACGACATCCTGTCCATTGATCTGGGTGATGCTAAGTGTGCCGCTGGTGTTGTTGATATCGTTGCTCAACAGATCCACGATTTTTGATCCATCGGGAAACAGCGTGGTCGCATCATCCATTGCCACCAGCGTGGTCTGGACGCTGTCACCCGCGATCAGAAGATTGGAGTCATACTGGCTGTCGACCACATCCGCGATTCCGATCCGGATCGAGTTCACGTCATTCGGCACCACCGGGATGGTCAGGGTCATGGTCACGGTGAACCCGTCCATCTCGGTGTTGAACTGATCGTTTGTGTTATCGACATAAAGGTTTTCGTTTGACGTCGCGTTCAGGTTGTTAGGGTCCGCGTCACCATCGCCTACCGACAGTTCAACCTGTTGCCCGTTCACCCAAACACCGACGAAATCCTGATAAATCCCGCTTTGGTATTCGGGAAATTCCTCGGATGCGAACACGAATTGCATCGTCATCGTGTCGCCAGTGGGGACGAAATCAACATCGATGAAAGACGCATCAAAAGTATCCGTGCCCGCCGCCGTATTGAAAAACGGATCATTGTCCGGGCCGGATGTGTCCGTTGACGTGTTGGTGTTCTGGTTCGAATTGTTCTGAAGCCACCACGCCCAACTGGGCGGTGTCGGGTTGGTGATATCACCGGCATCGCCCGTCGACAGGATGACGCCGCTGTCGGATGGGGTCACACCGGGGGCAATACTATCTGCGTTGCTGTATATGCCCGACGACCCGTTTGCCCCTGTGTAAGAGGCGTTGATCACCGTGACGCCATCGCCGAAAATCGCCTCGGCCATGTCGATTGCGCTGGCCGATGTATTGATCGGTAGGTCTGCCGGAGTCACCATTTTATCTGCCCAACACTCACTTATGCGGGGCAGCGCAAAAGCGCAGCACGTCAGATGCCGCTGACGCTATGGATGGACATTGCGTTGATGCCCGCTCGATTGCACGCAGGCCTTTTCGGTCCTGCTGTCTTTTGCCCTGCCTCGGGTTATTATTGAGTTAAAGTTAACACAATCGCGATGCGCTGTTAAGCCTGTTTCGCCAGTGGCTTATGCGACACCTTTCATCTTGTGGCATTTGCGCTTGCCCGCAAAGCGCGCTAGGCAAACCAGCAAATCACACCTCAACCGCGCCGAGGCCCCAATGCCCCACTCTGTCACCGACCCTATCGCCCTGACCGCCGATCTGGTGCGCTGCCCGTCGATCACCCCCGAAGAAGGCGGCGCACTTGTGCTGCTGGAAACGCGCCTGCGCGACGCGGGGTTTGACTGCACCCGCGTTGATCGCGGCGACGTCAGCAACCTCTTCGCGCGGTGGGGCAGCAAAGACGCGGCGAAAACTTTTGGCTTCAACGGTCATACCGATGTCGTGCCGCTTGGCGACAAGGACGCGTGGACAATGCTGCCCTTCGGCGCCGAACAAAAAGACGGCTTTTTGTGGGGCCGTGGCGCAACCGACATGAAATCAGGCGTGGCGGCTTATGTGGCCGCCGCCATTGATTTTGTCACCAACACCCCGCCGGAAAACGGGGCGCTGATCCTGACCATCACCGGGGACGAGGAAGGCGACGCCGTGGACGGCACCGCCGCCCTGCTGGATTGGATGGCCGATCAGGGCGAGGCGATGGATGCCTGCCTTGTCGGCGAACCCACCTGCCCTGACACACTGGGCGAAATGATCAAGATCGGGCGGCGCGGATCCCTGACCGCATGGATCACGCTGACCGGAGAACAGGGCCACGCCGCCTATCCGCACCGCGCCCGCAATCCCCTGCCCGCCATGGCGCGGCTGATGGACCGCCTGTCCAGCCATACGTTGGACAAAGGCACCGACCATTTCGATCCCTCGACACTGGCCGTCGTAACCATCGACACCGGCAATCCGGCCACCAACGTGATCCCCGCGCAGTGCCGCGCGACGGTAAAC
>DATFJQ010000214.1:0-13842 GCA_035269125.1 Roseovarius sp. | reverse complement strand
CATGCGGGCAAGCTGATGTCAGACGCCATAGCCGGTCAAGCCGAAGGCTTTGACACGCTGTCGCGCGTGCCCGCGCCGCGCTTTCCGGGCGGCAGCGCGCTGCGCTCGCCGCTCTTGGTGCTGGCGATGACGTGGTATGCGATGCGCGACAGAATCGGCGTCTGAGGCACGGCACCGCCCGGCCTGATGATCACACCAAAGCCACAAGACGGCCGCCAAACGCCGTTGAAACCCGATCACAAAGACCTCTCTGCGACGTGTCAGGGATGTGACCCAAAGCCCCCAAATCGCCGCTTTCCGCATCAAAGCCACCCCGCGCCCTGCACGCGGTGCCGCATCATTTTGCAGAACTATAAGGAATTTCCCGGCAATTGCCCCGATCACGGCCAGATCGCGCAGCCTTCACGTGCTAGAGAGCGCTAGCGTGAACACGCGCCACCTCACCAGTCTGTGTAAAACTTGTGTTTTGCAACAAGCACTTAGCGTCTGCATCTTGAGGTCATCGCAATCGAAACCGAAAGGAACAACGACATGACCAAATTTGCAAACATCCCCGCCCGCCGCGTTCTGGCCCTTGTGGTCGGCGCCGCCCTGACCGCAACCGCCCTGCCCGCCACCGCCGGGCAACGCACCGTGATCGAGCAGTTGCCGACGCAGATCAGCAAAGACGCGTTCCAATCGCTCAGCGGACCGGAACTGCATCAGATCGATATCGCCCACAAGCGCGGACAGCGTGTTCTGATTGGCGATTACAGCCCCTCGCAAAGCCGCGCAGTTGTCGACAAGGCTTTGGCCAAAGGCCACAGCGACAGCGTATCGCGCAACAGGGTCTCGACCACCAACAGCAAAACAGGGCTGCCCCATTTCCCCCGGAGCACGCCAAATCCGCGGTAACCTCTGCCGCTTGTAACCAACCACCACTCATCAAAGGTTTGGGCGCCCCGTTGCGGGCGCCCAAACTTGTAAAACGCGTCAGCCTGTCACAGAAATTTCGCTTGGGCGAGCTGCGCAACTGGTTTAGGTTTCCCGAAACTATAATTCAGGAAAGCCGAACAAATGACCCTGCCGCCCAATGTCTACGACGCCGAAGCCATCCCCGACACCGCCCGCGCCGAGATTGACCGGATGCTGCAATCAGGCGATCTGTTCCGCTACACTGCGCCTGAAAACGCACCGGTCACGCTGCTGGAACAAGAGTTCGCGGCGCATCTGGGCAGCCGCTATGCGCTTGCCGTGTCGTCCTGCTCGGCGGCGTTGTTCCTGTCGCTCAAGGCGCTTGGCCTGCCGCGTGACGCGCGGGTTCTGATCCCCGGCTTCACCTTTGCGGCTGTGCCCTCGTCGGTGGTGCATGCCGATTGCGTGCCTGTTTTGTGCGAGGTCGGCGACAATTACCGCATCGACCTTGCCGATTTCACCGCCAAACTGGACACTGTGCAGGCCGTCATCATCAGCCATATGCGCGGCCACACCAGCGACATGGACACCATCATGGCGCTGTGCACCGCCCGCGATATTCCGGTGATCGAGGATGCCGCGCATTCGCTTGGAACCACATGGGCAGGCCGCAACATTGGCACGATCGGGCGCGTGGGGTGCTTCAGCTTTCAATCCTACAAGCTGGTCAATGCCGGCGAAGGCGGGATCATGGTCACCGACGATGCCGATCTGATCGCCCGCGCGGTAATCATGTCGGGCGCCTATGAGCATAATTGGGCCAAACATATCGACGGGGATGATACCGCCCTGCGCGATGCGTTCGGCACATGGCAAAACCGCCTGCCCCTTTATAACCTGCGGATGAACAACCTCAGCGCGGCCATCATCCGGCCCCAGATTGCCGAAATTCCGCGCCGTGTGCGCGATGGCCGGGCCAATCACGATCATGTCGCGGCGCAGTTGAATACATCGCCCTGGATCAACGTGCCGCAACCGCTTGGGCCCGAACAACGCGCGCCGGATTCGATCCAGTTTAACCTTGTAAACATGACAGATGACGACACCCGCGCCTTTGCCGAGGCCGCCGCCGCGCGCGGCGTCAAGGTGCAGGTGTTCGGGCTGTCCACCGACAATGCGCGCGCGTTCTGGAACTGGCAATTCCTGCCCGAAGCCCCCGGCGACTTGCCCCGCACCCGCGCCATGCTGATGCGCGCCTGCGATACCCGCCTGCCCGCGCGCCTGACGCGCCCGGACCTGGATGTGATCGCCGATGCGCTGCTGCAAGCCGCCACAGACGTGATGGGCGAGGCACGCGCCTACGGCACCTGACGCCACGGCGGAGGTGGCAGGCGCCCGTTTCCCAACGGGAACGGGCGGCTACAGCACCGTTAAAGATGCTTCAAGAAAAGGGTGTTCGGCAATGGCCGGGGTCACGATCCGGTCTTGCAGGATCGGGCGCAGGCTTGCCGCCACCTGCACGGGCATTTCCCCCAGAATATCCTTGCGCGCCATCAGGCTGATGGTGCGCGACAGCGGCTCGAACGGCAAATCCATCACGTCGATCTGATCGGCAAAGCGCCGCGCGCGCATCAGCGCCAGCGGCGGCAGAATAGTCCAGCCCGCCCCTTGGCCCACCAGCGCCAGAATGGCGTGGTAGCTGTCAATCTCGAACCTATGGCGCAAGGTCAGGTTCTGCCGTGCCAGATGCGCACTGACCAAGCGGCCCATGTAATGGCGCTGCGTGTATTGCACCAACGGCAAGCGTTTGAGTTGGCGCAAAATGTCGCCACCCGCGTCGACCGCGCCCTTGGGCGCGGCCACCACAAAGCCCTCGCGCAGCAGCGCATGCACCTCGGCCCAATCGCCGCCGCCGCCCAGATCGGCCGCCACGATCACATCCAATGCGCGCTGATCCAGTAAATCGAACAGATAATGGCTGGCCCCGGTTTCCAACAGAAACTGGCAGCCGCGCAGCTCATCCGCCATGTGGGTCAATAGCTGGGGCGTTACGTCGGCTTCGAAATCCTCGATCATGCCAAGGCGAAACCGGGTCAGCATCGACATGTCCGACATTGCCAATTCAGCGCGGGCTTGCGTGGCCTCGTTCAAGATCACTTGCGCATGGCGCTTCATGATCTCGCCCGCAGGCGTCAGGCGCACGGGCCGCGCATTGCGCTGCAACAGCGTTGCGCCGACCGCGCTTTCTAGGTTGGTCAATTGCTGGCTAACCGCCGAAGGGCTGGCGCCCAACCGTTTGGCCGCCGCTGAGATCGAGCGTTCATCGGCTGCCGCCATGAACACTTCGATCCCCCATAGGGTGATCCGACCCGGACTATCGACCACCTTGGCCCACCGTTATTTGTTCAGCTTGGAAAGCTTATCCTGCAATTCAGACAGTTGTTTGCGAATATCATCCAGATCTTCGCCGCTGTCCTTTTCGGGGCTGTCCTTTTCGGGGCTGTCCTCGGTGGTGCGGGATGGCGTTGTGGTCATCCCCCCGAACCCCCCGGTCATTGCCTTGAGAAACGCCTCTTGTTGGGCGCGCATGGCATCCATTCCCGGCATGCTGGCCAACGGGTTGCCCTTGGTCATGTTCTCGACCATGGCCGACTGGCTATCGCGCAGCATCTCGAAACTGGCGGCCAGAAATTCAGGCACCACGCTGGTGGCTTGGCTGGTATAGCTGCGCACCAGATCGTTCAGCACGTTGATCGGAAGCACGCTGTCACCGCGGCTTTCATGTTCGGCGATGATCTGCAGCAGGTATTGCCGGGTCAAGTCATCGCCGGATTTCAGATCAATGATCTGAACCTCACGGCCCTGCTGGATAAACTCGGCAATATCTTCCAGCGTCACGTAATCCGATGTCTCAGTATTATAAAGACGCCGGCTGGCGTAGCGTTTGATCAGCAGCGGCTTGTCAGTTTCGGCCACGTCGCGATCCTCCCATGTATCAGCGCTGCAGTGCAGCTTATGCCAGCCTAAACCAAAAAGAAAGGGCAGACCGCACTGGGCCTGCCCTTCTCATTTCGGCCGATTAGGGAGGATAAATCGGGCCGAATGTAATCTTGCGAGGTGCGCTTACTTGGCGGCGGTCGCTTTCTTGGCAGCTGCTGTCGCGTCGTCAGTGGCTTTCTTGACGACTTTGGCCGCGTCTTCCTGCATGCCTTTGCCAGCCGCCATCATCAGCTCAACGGTGTCGGTCTGAACTTTTTTGGCGATTTCAGCGAAAGCGGCCATGTTTTCGGCAGCAACTTCAGCGTTGGCCGATGCGAAATCGGTCATTGCTTTGGCGTAATCTGCGGGCTCTGCTTTGGCTTTGGTCATGTCCGACAGCTTGGTCAGTGTCTCTTTGGTCCACTTGCTGGACAGCTCGGCCGACTTTTCAGCGGCGTCCAGAGCAACACCCGAAAGCTTTTCGCTCAGGTCGGCCTGATTTTTGAAAGCATCTTCCATTGCTTTGGTGTCGACGGGGAATGCGCCCATAACGTCTTTCATTACGGCGGTGAAATCTTGTGTCTTAGCAGTCATTGGTAAATCCTCACTAGGTTTGATCCGCGGGATGATCCCGCTGTTCTGCAACTGCAAACAATATGAATGCTGCACCGCAGAAAATCAACCCCTTTTTCTGCAGTGCAGCATTGACTCAAAAAGTGATTTAAATTCAGTCAGTTGCCTTTACGCGCACATAAGTGCCCGGCGCAGGGGCCAGTGGCGGATGCTCAGAATCACCGGGTTCCCTAGCGGCAACTTTCTTGCCGGATCGCTTGCGCAACCACGCCTCCCATCGGGGCCACCACGACCCTTCATGGAACGCCGCGCCTTCGCGCCACGTGTCGGCATCACCGCTCAGATCATCGTTCGTGTAATGGCCATATTTCTTTTTGTTGGGTGGGTTCACGATGCCCGCGATATGCCCGGATTGCGACACGACAAAGGTTCGGTCCTTGGAACCCGTCTGTTGAAAGCCGCGATAGCAATCTTTCCACGCCGCGATGTGATCGGTCTCGCAGGTTATCGACATCAACGGCACTTTGACGTCACTGATGTGCAACGTCTCGCCACACATCTTGATCCCCTCTCCGACAAACTCGTTTTTCTGACACAGGTCGCGCAGATATTCGACGGTCATGCGCCCCGGCAGGTTGGCCCCGTCACCGTTCCAATACAACAGATCAAACGCCGGTGGCGCCTCGCCCATCATGTAACTGCGCACAGCTGGCTGATAAACCAGATCATTCGAACGCAGAAACGACATCGTTCGCGACATGATGAACGAGCGCAAAATACCCTGCTCGGCCACCTCTTTTTCGATCCCATCGACAAAATCATTCTGCAAAAACGGCGTGAATTCGCCCTGCTCGGAAAAATCCGTGAGCGCGGTAAAGAACGTTGCGCTTTTCACCAAAGCCTCGCCACGCTTGGCCATCAACGACAGGCTGAGGTGCAGCGTCGTGCCCGCGATGCAATAGCCCACCGCGTTGACCTTCTTGCCCCCGCAAATCGCCTTGGCCTCGCGAAGGGCGGTCATGAACCCATCTTCAATGTAATCCTCCATGCCGACATCGGCATAGGACGCATCGGGGTTGACCCAGCTGACCACGAACAAAGTATAGCCCTGTTCGGTGATCCACTTGATCATGCTGTTTTGCTGCTTGAGATCGAGGACGTAAAATTTGTTGATCCACGGCGGAAAGATCACCACCGGGTTCTCGTAGACCTTCTCGGTGGTGGGGGCGTATTGGATCAGTTCGAACATCTTGTTGCGAAACACAACCTCGCCCGGCGTGGTTGCGATATTGCCGCCCAACTCGAACGCGTCCTCATCGGCCAGACGCACCAGCAATTCACCTTTGTTGGCCTCAAGATCAGCCACAAGGTTTTCCAACCCCCGCACAAGGCTTTCGCCTTCGGTCTCGACCGCCTTTTCCAAGGCATCCGGGTTGGTGCCCAGAAAATTCGTGGGGCTCATCATGTCGATGATCTGATGGGCGAAATAATCCAACCGTCGCTTTTCAGTGGGGTCCAGATCATCAACCTGTTGCACCGCCTCTTCGATCGCGGCGGCGTTCAGCGCGTATTGGTGCTTGATAAAGCGAAAATACGGATTGCTGGCCCAAAGCGGGTTGGAAAACCGTTTATCTCCCTTCAAAGGATCATTTTCCTCGCCCTCAAATTCAGAATCCTCCGCAGTCGGCTGCCCTTGCAGCAATTGCTGTTGCGCCTCCATGAAGTGGCGCACGGATTTGCTCCAGTATTCCACTTGCTTTTCATAAAGACGCCCCGGGTTTTCCATCATCTCGGACCAATACGAACTGGCCGCTTTGGCAAACAAATCCTGCGAGGGGCCGCTCAGGGTCGGATTGGCAGGATTTCGCGCCGACAAAGCTGTGAGTAACCTTTGCGACAACTCTTCGACACGTGCCAAATTCTCGCTCATCTTTTCGAGATTTTCACCCATTGCGTCCTCTTTTGTTGCCATTACTAGAAAATCCTTCTACGTTTCTGCTATGCAGCATTGCGCGACCCATCAGGGAAGACTGCGCCGTATGTGACCGGGCAAGCCCGACACCAAGGAGACGATGATGCGCTACATGATGACTTACGACTGGATGGAAACCCTCCGGAATACCAATCAATGGATGGGCGCATCGGCCCTTGCCATGGCATCTTATCCGGTTTTTTCATTGACGCCAAACCCTGCTTTGCAATGGATTGCCGCGTGGGGCGAAGTCACAGAGCGGACGTTCCAGCGGATCGTGACAAAACCCGATTGGGGCATCGAATCGATCACCGGTGAAGATGGCCGTGACCACCTGATCAACGTCGAAACCGTTGTCGAACGCCCGTTCGGCGACCTGATTCATTTCGACGTCATGGGTCGCGACGAAATGGACCGCCGCGTGCTGCTGGTCGCTCCGATGTCGGGCCATTATGCAACACTCCTGCGCTCGACCGTGCGATCGCTTTTGCCCGACTGCGAGGTCTATGTCACCGATTGGCACAATGCGCGTGACATTCCGGTCTCGGCGGGGAAGTTCGACGTCGAAGATTACACTCTGTATCTGGCCGACTTCATGCGCGAATTGGGCAGCGACCTGCACGTGATCGCCGTCTGCCAGCCGGCACCGCTGACGCTGGCCGCAACCGCCTACCTGGCCGAGCTTGAGCCTGACGCGCAGCCACGCTCGATGACCCTGATCGGTGGCCCGATCAACCCCGACGCGACCCCCACCGACGTGACCGATTTCGGCCGCCGCGTGACCATGGGCCAGTTGGAAGAAACCATGATTCAGCGCGTGGGGTTCAAACACACGGGCGTCGGGCGCATGGTCTATCCGGGCCTGTTGCAGTTGTCGTCCTTCATGTCGATGAACGCCGACCGCCACGCCAAGGCGTTTTCCGATCAGATCTTGCGGGTGTCGCGCGGCGAGGCCAGCGATCACGACCCGCATAATAAATTCTACGACGAATATCTGGCCGTGATGGACATGCCCGCCGAATTCTACCTGTCGACGGTCGAGCGCATCTTTAAAGGGCTGGAAATCGCCAAAAACGAATTTGTCGTTGATGGCCACAAGGTGGATATCGGGGCGATCACCAATGTCGCGGTCAAAACCGTCGAAGGCGCCAAGGATGATATCTCGGCGCCCGGCCAATGCGTCGCGGCACTGGATCTGCTGACCGGCCTGCCGGACGACAAGAAGGCCAACCATCTTGAACCGGACGCCGGGCATTACGGCATTTTCGCAGGGCGCAGTTGGCGCAACAATATCCGGCCTCTGGTGTTGGATTTCATCGACGCCAATTCCGAAGCCCCCGCAGAACGCAGCCGGACAAAGCCGCGCAAGGCGAAAAAGGCGAAGCCGAACGCGGCCAACAAAAACGCCGCCGCCTGATCGGACGAATTGCGCCGGTTTCCGTGCGGGTTCAGGGGGCGCTGCCCCCGTCGCCCCATGGGCGACTCCCCCGGAGTATTTTGGGAACAATGAACGGCTTGGCGTTAGCGCTTGTCCTTGGGCGGTTTGGTCTTTTGCGGGTTGTGGCGCTTGATCCATCGGGCAATCGGGACAATGTCCAGCGCGGCGACCGCCACGCCGAGCGGAAACATCCAAAATCCGATCACGGGTAAAAAGCCAAAAACTCCGCCCAGCATCAGCAACAGACCCAGCACCAAGCGCAGGCCCGGCGGCAGATTGCGTTTGGACCAGACCTGCACCCTGCGGCGTGTCCGGCGCAACCTTGCGGCCCAACCGGTGGCCCGATCAGGCATCGCTGCGGGTTTGCAGAACGTAGGGTTGCTGCAACCAGCCAAGCAGCGCGTCGGTCGTGGCCTCGGGGGCCTCCAGCGTGGGCAAATGGCCTGCACCCTCGATCACCTGCAGCTTGGCATAAGGGATCAGATCAGCCATGAAGCTATGGCGTTTGACCGGCGTCAGACCGTCCTGCGCGCCACATAGAACTAAGGCGGGAACCTTGCAGCGGCGCAACACCGACTGATAATCGCGGCGGCGTTGCAAGGCGCGGATCTGGCGGATGATGGCCGCCTCGCCCAGATGGGCCGCCATATCCAGCACCATCGACATGATTTCCGAGCGTTGCGGTCCGGGCGCCAAAACGTCGGCGGGCAACAGCACCTCGGCGGCCTCCTGAAACTGGCCGGAGCGCAGCTTGATGATGGCGGGTTCGTATTCGGTGGCCGATTGCGGCGTTTCGGCAAGCGAATTGGTGTCCATCAAGGCAATCCGGCTGACACGCTCAGGCGCGCGGCGCAGAATTTCCATGGCCACGATCCCGCCCATCGACAGGCCGGCCAGCGCGAATTTGCGCGGCAACATGTCCAGCAAACCCGAGGCGATCTCTTCGATCCGCTCGCCTTCGGTCACGGGCGCTATGGTCACCGCGTGGTCCCGGCTGAGGGCTGCGATCTGTGGGCCGAACACCCGCGCGTCGCACATCATCCCCGGCAAAAACACCAACGGGTCACGCATATCACTTTTGTCCTTTACCCCACAGCGGAACCAGCCCGCCCGCGCACCTTGCCACAGCCCTGCGCAGGGTCAAGCACTGCGCGGCGCAAAGCTTGGATCCCGGCAAGAATTCGACAAACACCTGCATCAGGCGATGTCCCGAATGGGTCGCTAACCCCGAGCAACCGCGTGTGCGGATCGGCGTCGCCTGTGGCTGTGGATTTCACCCAAGCGATGCCGCGCCACCCCGCGCCAGAACCTCATCGAGCGTGGTTTCAATCAATGCCAGACAGTCGGCATCGGAAAACCGGTGGTCAGCCCCGTCCACCAAGGTCAGGCGCATATCGGGGCCTTGGGCGTGCTCTAGCAGACGCAAGGCCACCGCCGTGTCAACATCTTCGTCGGCTGTGCCCTGCAAGAACCGCACCGGACACGGCAATTTCAGCGGGGCGCGCAAGACCAGATGGTCGCGGCCATCCTCGATCAGCCGCCGGGTGATCACATACGGCGCGCCATAGTCACTGGGCAGCTCCACCTGCCCGGCCTCTTGCAATGCGGCGCGCTGTGCGGTGTCGAACCCGGCCCACATCGAATCTTCGGTGAAATCGGGGGCGGCGGCGATGGTGACCAGCCCAGCCAGCCTGTCAGGCATGGCACGCGCACACAAAAGCGAAATCCAGCCGCCCATCGACGAGCCGACCAAAACCTGCGGCCCTTTGGTCAATTCGCGGATCGCCGCCATCGCATCTTGAGCCCAATCGCCGATGCAGCCCTCGCTAAACGCACCTGACGATTGCCCATGCCCGGAATAATCGAACCGCAAAAACGCCCGGCCCGTGCGCTGTGCCCATGCTTCCAGATGCACGGCCTTGGTGCCCTCCATGTCGGATTTGAACCCGCCAAGGAACACCACACCGGGGCCGGTGCCATCGGTCTTGTGATAGGCCAGTGTGCGGCCCTGCGTGGTTGTCAGAAATTCGGTCTGCGCCATGTGCGTCTCCCCTTGTGCGACGGTCAGGGGGCAGGTTTGCCAAACCGGCGCACAGATGCAAGCCGCGATTGCGGCCTCAGGCAACCGACCCGATGCGCGCCTCAATCCGCCGCAAGGACCATTCCGCCTCGGGTTTCGGCGGGCTGGCCGCCTTGCTGGTGTCCGTTGCCTCGACCATGCGCCGGGGCTGGCTCTGGCTGAGGGTGACATATTGTTGGGTCAAATCGGCGGTTTCGTCAAAACGGGCCATTTTGGGGGTCTGATGCCTTATGTTTGTTCAGGTTTGTCCGCGATGCGGATCGGCTATTCCTTGATCGTTAACAAACTTGGAGAAAAAGAAAAATGTCTTTTTGTGTCAGTCTGTTACAGTGAACGAACGCATACTTTGGCACACGATGGCGCACCACTGGGTACCATCAGCCTGACGCCACGTTGCACAAGGTGAGCGCCAGAAGGCCGCCGGCCACCGCCATCAACGCAAACCCAGCCAACGCTGCCAGCGGCCCGATCCATGTCAGCGCGCCGCCCAAGGCCCCGGTCACCAGCAAGATCACACCGATGGCGGTATTGGCCACCGCCGCATTGACCGAGCGCCGGTCCTCGGGCGAGATATCCACCAGATAAGTTGATCGCGCCTGCCGCACCCCGTGATAGGCGACCATCAAAACGAACAACACACTGGGAATGGCCCATACCGTTCCGGCCACCCCGGCCCAATGCGCGGCCATGGCCCCGCCCATCGACAGCGCGCCAAGGCTGCCCGCCAAAAGCAACATGATCCGCGCCGACCGGTCCGCCAGCCAGCCCCAGACATAGGAGCTTAGAAACCCCGCCGCTGACGAGGCCAAGACAAGCGCGCCCAGACTGCCCGTGGCCGTGGCCCCCGCCTGTGTGCCCAATACAACCATATAGGGCGGCGCCAGCGCGGTTGAGACCAGTAAACCGCGCACCATGATGAACCGCCGCAGGTTGCGGTCTTGGCGCAGAATGCGCCAGTAGTCGCTTGCGCCGTTCGGGGCGTCTGGCGTGCTGTCGTCTTCGTTCAGCCCAGCCAGTGTGACCGACGCCGCCAACCACAGCCCGCCAGCCAAGGCGATGGCGCTGATGACTGCCAGCTGAGTTTTCAACACGCCAGTAACCAGCAACAGGGCGAACACAAATACCAAGCCCGACGACACAGACCCGGCGGTGCCCGTCACTGTGCCGCGCCGCGACTGGCCCACCGTTTTGCCCAAAATGTCCTTGTAAGAGACCGAGCAGGCCGCACGCGATACCGCCAACCCCGCCAACAGCACGCAGATCACCGCCCCGGCCCACCAGCCTGCCAGCACCCATGCCATCAGTGCGATGAATAGGGCGGCCACGCCCTGCCCTGCGCTTCCCAGAACCCAGACCCAGCGGCGTTGGCGCATCTGTTGCAAGCGTCCGGCCATAACCACTTGCGGCAGCAACGCACCGGCCTCGCGGATCGGCACCAGCATACCGACAAAGGCTGCCGGAACGCCGATGGTCGCCAATAGCCAACTCAGAACAAGTTTCGGGTCAATCAGACCGTCGGCCAGCTTCGACAAGCTGAGGGATGCGATATGGCGCAGGCTGTTGCGCGCTTCGGTTTCATCGGTGGTCTGACCGGTCAGCCGATCGAACAGATAACGCAAACCAAGTCTTTCGGTTTTGTTGGTTTTTGGTCAGCCCCCGACATACGGCTGTTGATGCGGACGGTAAAACACTTTTTGATTATGCAACCGGCCCAGCAGGTCGTGGATCTGGCGCACCGACTGATCCGCAGCCTGAAGCTCGGCGTCGTCCGACGCGTCTGCCTCAACCAATTTGCCCGCCAACTCACGCTTGGACTGACGCAGCGATTCTTCGATCAGGTCAATATCCTCAACCGACAATTCGAAATTCTCGTTGTAACGCGGCATGTTGTCTCCTCAAGATTTGGATTGAAGCGGGTGTAACTCATATGATGAGAACCGACAATACAGACACTTTTTGCGACAGGCTAGATATTTAATCGTTCTGCGTCAATATGTTACGATGGGCCCTCGCATACAATTGCACACCAATGCCACGCGACTAGGGCCATAAGTGAATGTGATAGCAATTGCGTTGCTTGAGGGTTGGCACACTTGGTGCACACGACAGCGTCTATTCAAATCACGCCCTGATAGCTTTCAATTTGGATCACAGACCACGCTTGACTTGGCCCCGGGTGCAGGGCAGAACGCTGGCCGAACCTTATACCCGCAACCGGGCGTTCCGTGGGCGCCAAACTGACGAGGAGCGACAGGCCGATGGCCCAGATTTCCCTTACATTTCCCGATGGCAACGCACGTCACTACGAGGCTGGCATCACCGCCGCCGACGTAGCTGCCGATATTTCCACATCGCTTGCCAAAAAGGCGATCTCGGCCAAGGTGAACGGCCAGCATTGGGATCTTCAGTGGCCGATTGAGGCCGATTCCACCATCGCAATCAACACGATGAAGGATGAAGCTCCGGCGCTTGAACTGATCCGGCACGATCTGGCCCATATCATGGCCCGCGCCGTGCAAGAGCTATATCCCGGCGTCAAAGTCACCATCGGCCCGGTGATCGAAAACGGCTGGTATTATGATTTTGACCGCGCCGAGCCGTTCACCCCCGAAGATCTGGGCGCGATCGAAAAAAAGATGAAAGAGATCATCAATCTGCGCGATCCCGTCCGCACCGAGATTTGGGACCGTGCCCGCGCCGTCAAGCATTACGAAGATCACAACGAGCCGTTCAAGGTTGAACTGATCGAGGCCATCCCCGGCGACGAGCCCCTGCGCATGTATTGGCACGGGCCGTGGCAAGACCTGTGCCGTGGTCCGCATCTGCAACATACCGGTCAAGTGCCCGCCGATGCCTTCAAGCTGATGTCGGTGGCCGGGGCCTATTGGCGCGGCGATTCCAACCGCCAGATGTTGCAGCGCATCTATGGCGTGGCTTTCGCAAACAAGGAAAAGCTTAAGGATTATCTGCATTTCCTTGAAGAAGCCGAAAAGCGTGACCACCGCAAACTGGGCCGCGAGATGAACCTGTTCCACATGCAGGAAGAAGCACCCGGCCAAATCTTTTGGCACCCCAACGGCTGGAGCATCTACACCACCTTGCAAGACTACATGCGCCGCCAGCAACGCCGCGGCGGCTATGTTGAGGTGAACACCCCGCAAGTCGTTGACCGCAAATTGTGGGAGGCGTCGGGCCATTGGGATAAGTATCAGGAAAACATGTTCATCGTCGAAGTCGACGAAGAACATGCCCGCGAAAAAGCCGTGAACGCGCTGAAACCGATGAACTGCCCATGTCACGTGCAGATTTTCAATCAGGGCCTGAAATCCTATCGCGATCTGCCCTTGCGCATGGCCGAGTTCGGCAGCTGCAACCGTTACGAGCCGTCGGGCGCGCTGCATGGCATCATGCGCGTGCGCGGGTTTACCCAAGACGACGCGCATATTTTCTGCCGCGAGGACCAGATCGCGGCGGAGACCGAGAAATTCATCGGCTTCCTTTCGGAAATCTACCGCGATCTGGGGTTTGAGAAATTTGCCGTCAAATTCTCGGACCGGCCAGAAAAACGCTCCGGCAGTGACGAAGTGTGGGACAAATCCGAAGCGGCCCTGAAATCCGCCACCGAGGCCGCTGGTTGCGAATTTGATCTCAACCCCGGCGAAGGCGCTTTTTATGGCCCCAAACTGGAATTTGTTCTGACCGACGCCATTGGCCGTGACTGGCAATGCGGCACCTTGCAGGTGGATTTCGTCCTGCCCGAGCGGCTGGACGCCACATATATCGCTGAGGACGGCGCAAAGCACCGGCCAGTCATGCTGCACCGCGCCGTGTTGGGCAGCTTTGAGCGGTTCATCGGCATCCTGATCGAAGAACATGCCGGGAAGCTGCCCTTCTGGATGGCCCCGC
>DATFJQ010000213.1:0-2087 GCA_035269125.1 Roseovarius sp. | reverse complement strand
CGCGCGGTCGATTGACGTGCCGCACCTTTGGGACAGCGCGCAGCACTGTTTTTCGCCGGTGGCGGATCAATGGGGCGCGACGCCGGTTGATGGCGTGTTTATCGCAGGCGATGGCGCGGGGATCGGCGGCGCGAATGTGGCCGAGCATGCAGGCCGGATTTCCGCATTGAAAGCTTTGCAAGAACTTGGGCATATCAGCCCGCAGGCGTGCAATGATCTGGCCGCGCCCCTGTTGCGCCAGAAAGCCAAGGAAAACGCGGTGCGCCCGTTTCTGGATGCGGCCTATCCGCCTTTTGCGCAGGCGCTTGCCCCGGCGGATGCCACGCTGGTATGCCGCTGCGAAGAAGTGCGGGCCGGGGATATCCGCCGATACGCCAAGCTGGGCTGCCTAGGGCCCAATCAGGCCAAAGCCTTCGGGCGGGCCGGCATGGGGGCATGCCAAGGCCGATATTGCGGCTTAAGCGTGACCGCAATTTTGGCGCAAGAAAACAGCCTTGGCCCTGATGACACCGGATACTTTCGTATCCGCCCGCCCCTCAAGCCCGTCACCTTGGGCGAACTGGCCTCGATGCATGACAACAATGCGGCCGATGCGGCTGAATGAAAGGATCAGATCATGATCGAACGGATCGACACAGCCACCCGGATGAGCAAAATCGTCAAACATAACGGGGTTGCCTATTTGTGTGGGCAAGTCGGCGCCGGTGCCACCGTTGCCGAACAGACCCGCGATTGCCTGTCGCGCGTTGAAACCTTGCTGGCTAAGGCAGGATCAGGCCCTGACAGGATGTTACAGGCCATTGTCTGGCTGTCGGACATGGCGGATTTCGCTGAAATGAACGCGGTATGGGATGCGTGGGTTCCACAGGGCCACGCCCCGGCCCGCGCCTGCGGCGAGGCCAAGTTGGCGCGCTCGGAGCTGAAGGTTGAAATTATCGTCACGGCGGCTTGCGATGGCTGACCTCGAAGGGTTCGGGTGCCGATGGTGCTGATGAAGACCTGCGATTATACGGTATGAAACCCCGCGTTGATGGGGCGGATCGACGGGCTTGTCTTGGTTTTGGGACGGTCGCCAACCAGTTTAGAATCATTCCAAACCTTGACAGACGCCTGTTCGGCGCGCATATCCATTGCAACAAGCAAGAGGTCCGTCATGTTCATCCAGACTGAATCCACACCCAATCCTGCGACGCTCAAATTCCTGCCCGGTCAAACGGTCATGGAGGCTGGAACAGCCGATTTCCCCACCTCCGAGGCGGCTGGAAAATCCCCTCTGGCACAGCGCATTTTCGGTGTGCCGGGCGTTACGGGCGTCTTTTTCGGCAATGATTTCGTGACCGTCACCAAAAATGACGGCACCGAGTGGGATCACATGAAACCCGCCATTCTTGGCGCGATCATGGAGCATTACCAGTCCGGTGCGCCGATCATGACGGGCGAGGCCGATGCATCCTCGGGCCATGCCGACCACGACGGCGAGGATTCCGAGATCGTGGGCCAAATCAAGGAATTGCTTGATACCCGTGTGCGTCCGGCTGTGGCCCAAGACGGTGGCGACATCACGTTCCACGGCTTCGACAAGGGCGTCGTCTATTTGCACATGCAGGGGGCCTGCGCCGGCTGTCCGTCGTCCACCATCACGCTGAAGATGGGGATCGAGAATTTGCTGCGTCATTATATCCCCGAAGTGACCGAGGTGCGCCCCGTTGGTATGTGACGCCGCTTTGGTCTTGGGGTTTGACACATCGGCCGCGCATTGCGCGGCCGCTTTGCTGTGCGGGGAACAGGTTTTGGCCGTCCGCGCCGCCGAAATGGGCCGGGGGCAGGCGGAGCACCTGATGCCCCTGCTACAAGATATTCTGGCCGAGGCCGGTGTGACATGGGCTGATCTGGACCGGATCGGCGTTGGTGTTGGTCCGGGTAATTTCACCGGCATCCGTATTTCCGTTTCAGCGGCGCGTGGGCTGGCGTTGGCGTTGAACATTCCGGCTTTGGGCGTGTCGGGGTTTGAGGCTGTCGCACAGGCCAATCCGGAACCGCATATTGCGGTGCTTCCCGGCCCTCGGGGCATGTGTTACGTGCAGGCC
>DATFJQ010000212.1:0-5396 GCA_035269125.1 Roseovarius sp. | reverse complement strand
AATTCGACAAAGCCCCAAGACCAAGCGGCGCGCCCAAGGGTAAAGCACCCCAAGGCAAAGCGCCGCCTGCCGCGAAAACTGCACCTGCCAAACCGTCGGGCACCACAACACCGGTTGATTGGAACGATGCCCCCAAGCCGCGTGTCAAAAAGCCCAAACCCGGCACCAAACCGACAGGGCGCGCCAAGCCAAAACACGATGATCGCAAATCCGAGGACATCCCTGTCACCGAATTGAAAAAGACCGGCAAACCGAAACGCGGGCCGAAACCCCCGGTCGGCAAGCCCAGCAGCAAGAAAAACCGCGCCCGCAAGCTGGCGAAAACCAATGATACCGCCGCGAAAAAGGGGAAACCACGCGGGCAGGGCTGACGTCGGCGCGCGGCTTACCCGTCGATGCGGCGGGTGATGCGCGTTCCATCCTGTATGCGCTCACTGGGATGAACCAACACATGATCCGACGCGGCCAGCCCTTCAAGGATTTCAGCCGTCGTTTCGTTGGTTCGTCCGACACGCACATTGCGCAAGACGGCTGCATCGTCCTTGGCAACAAACACTGCCCAGTCCTGACCCTGCCGGAACAAAGCGCTGAGCGGGATTTGCAAAACGTCGTCTTGTTCCCATTCCACAACCCTTAGGTAGACGGCAAACCCGTGGCCAAGTGACGGGCGTTGTTCCTGCGGTGTGATCAGATCAAACACGACATCGACGCGCTGCTCTTCGATGCCAAGGGCCGATACCTTGGTATAGGCGGAGGGTTCGATTTTCGAGACGCTCGCCTCAAGCACGCCGTTGCCGCCCCAACGCTCGACGATGGCGCGGTCGCCGACCTGCAGCCGCACCGCATCGGTGGACAGGACATCCGCCACGATTTCAATATCCTGCGGCTGGCCAATCGACAAAAGCCGCGTTCCCGCCGAAACTGGCCTTTCGCTGATCATTTCAATACTCAAAACATGACCATCGACAGGTGCGGTGATCTGTAAACAGCAATCCTGCACCGTGTCGGCACCATCGCGCGGGTCAAGCAATGTGGCGCGTGCGCGATCAAGCGCGCCTTGGGCCATTTCAAGGTTTGAGAGCGCGGCCTCATGCGCGGCCTGCCGAACGCCCAAGGTCTGCTCCGCATTTTCCAGACGCGTCAGGGACGCAACGCCGCGATCCACCAATTCCTTGGCGCGATTGTATTCGCTTTGCGCCAGTTTCAATTCTTCCTGCGATTGGCGCAGGGTGCTGCGGGCCATATGCAATCCGGCCTCGGCCTCGCGCACGGCGGCCTCGGCCTGAACACGGCTGCGGGGGTCCAGCGGATCGGAGGCGGCGGGATCAATCATCGCCACAACAGTTTCGCCCTTGATCACACGATCACCCACCCGCACCGGCAGGCGGCGCGCCACGCCCCGCACAGGCGCGGCAACGTCATAAATTTCGGCAATGCGGGTTTTGCCTTCGACATTGACGGTCACCTGCATCGGGGCGCGCACGGCCATGGCGGTATCGACGGGAACCGGCTCGGTTCGGAACGCGACAACCGACAACATCCCTGCCGTCACGATGCCAAAGGCCGCAAGTATCACAGTTCGTGTTTTCATCGGTTATCCCTACTCGCGTGTTTTCATGACCTGCACCAGATCCATCCTGTCCAGCCTGCGCCGAACAATCAGCGACGACATCAGCGCCGCCGCCAGAACCACAAGGCTGGCAAGGGCAAAACCTGCGGGCTCCAGCACCAGTGGTATTTCATAAAGGTCGCTGGTGGATCCATGCGCCAAGGCCGCCGCAATACCGCCGCCCAACAGCCAGCCCAAGGGTTGCGCCAAAAGCGCCAGCAGCATCGTTTCGCCCACCAGTATGAACGACACTTCACCACGGGAAAATCCAAGAATGCGCAAACTGGCCAATTCACGCGCCCGTTCGGACAACTGGATGCGCGCCCCGTTATAGGCGACGCCGATGGTGATCAAAACCGCGACACTTAGGTAGATGGTGGTCATGATCACCACATTTTCACGGATCGTCGCCTCGAATGAGCGTTGCATCTTGTCGGTCATGATCAGGCCACTGAGGTTTGGGGTTTCCTTGAGAACACGGTGCAATTCCGGCAGGGCCTGCGTGTCGACCTTGAGATTGGCAACAGAAATTTGCGGGGCCTGCCGCAACATGTGGCTAAGCGTTTCGATATCCATATAAGCGCCAAGCCCGACATATTGCGTAACGATCCCGGCGACCGGCACGACATGCGTTTCATTGACCCCGCCAAGAAACTCGACCTCGATCCTATCGCCGGGCTGAACCGCCAACTGGGCTGCCAGCCTGCGGGACAAAAGCAGCCCATGCGCCGGAGGATCGACAACGCGCCCATCGGTTGCGATGATCCGCGCAAGATCGGCACCGGGGCGGCGGGCCTCAATGGCGGCGTCCTTTTCCAGATGCCCATGGCGCAGAACGGCGGATTGAAATTGCTGCCCCTCGGCACGCATCACGCCGGGCAGGTTGGTCACAGCGGCCAGTGCGGTTTCAGGGATGTCCGGCTCGAACATCAAAATGGCATCCTGACGGTTCGATCGGTCGAACGTGGTGGACACCAATTCATCCAAGGCCGAGGTGAAAAAGCCCGAAGCGACCAGAACCGCCACCGCCAAGGCCAGACCCAAAGCCGTAAACCCCGACCTGACCGGCCAGCGCATCAGGCTGCGCAGGATCATCATCACCGGCTGCGACAGGCGCAGGGCGGTCAGCATCCGGTCAAGCAGCGTACGCTTGAAGCGCGGCGGCGCAGGCGGGGCCATGGCAACCGCCGGGGGCAGGCGCGCCGCTTTTAAGGCACTTCGCGCCGCCCCAAGCGCAGCACTTGCAATGGCCAGAACGCCGGACAACGCATAGGCCGTGTAGCTGAGGTTGTAGATCAGATACGGAAAATCAAAGAACTGCGCATAAAGCCGCGCCAGCGCACGCGCCAGCCACGTCCCAGCGGCCCAGCCGATCAGGGTGCCGACCACAGCGATCAATCCAGCAAGCAAAAGGTAGTGCACACAGATTTCGACATTGGAATACCCAATGGCTTTGAGCAGGCCAATCTCACTGCGTTCCAACGCGATGATGCGGCCGATCACCATGCTGACCAGAAACGCCGAGATCGCATAAAAGATCGGCGGCAGGATCATCGCGCCGGTGCGCTGCTGCTCCAACTCGGAGTCGATAAAACTGTTTGAGATCTGGGTATCGCGGCCATAGGCACCAAGGCCGCCATAGGGATCAAGCAAGGTGTCCAATCGGTCGATCACGTCGTTTATATTGGCGTTGCGACCCAATTTCAGGGTCACATTGTTGAACGCGCCATCCATGTCAAAAGCCGCCGCAACAGCCGTTTGCGGCATCCACAAAATACCAAATGTTTCGTTGTCGGGCATCATCGCTCCCGGCCCGATGGTGTAGATGAACTCGGGCGACAAAAGCGTTCCTGTCAGGGTCAGGCTGCGTTGATGCCCGTTAAGATTGGCCGTGAACGTATCGCCGGGGCGTAGATTGTTGGCCTTGGCAAAGGGTTGATTAACGGCAACCTCATGATCCGAACCGGGCGCAGGCATGCGCCCTGTGCGCAGCACCGGCAAATTCAGGTGCAGGGTGCCGTCATCGGGCAGTGACAGAATGCGGGCGGTTACGGTTTCATCTTGGCCCGGCACATCCAGCACCGCGAATTTTGAAATCCGGGCATCTGCCGCGCGCACGCCGGAAATTTCCCGTATCTCCTGCATCAGCCAACGCGGGGCACGGTTGGCATCGGCGAACACATCGGCAAAACGGTTGCGCTCGTAATAGGCGCTGCGCGTTTCTTCCAGCGACAGATAGGTGCCAAAGGTGGTCAGCAAAATCGCCACGCCGCACGCCAGAACCAACGCAATAGCAAGGGCCTGCGCCCACAGCCGCCTAAAATCGCGAAACAGTTTGCGGTCAAGTGCAGTCATCCCCGGCCTACCACTTGATTTGCGAGGGCGCGATGCGCGTGGCGTTTTCCTCGATCCGGTCGATCCGACCATCAAGGAAATACACCACCCGATGCGCCATTTTGCGAATTGCGGCGTTATGGGTGATCACCGCCGTGCTAGTGCCCAGCCGGTCATTCACGTCGCGCAGAACCTCAAGCACCTGCACCCCGGTCTTGCTGTCCAGCGCGCCTGTCGGCTCGTCGCACAGCAGCACCTCGGGGCGTTTGGCGATGGCCCGCGCAATCGCAACGCGCTGTTGTTCCCCACCTGACATTTCCGCCGGGAAATGATCCAGCCGATGTTCCAACCCGACTTGGGCCAAGGCCTCGGCTGCGGGCATTGGGTTAGGGGCGACATCGGTCACCAGTTGCACGTTTTCGCGCGCAGTCAGGCTGGCGACTAGATTGTAGAACTGGAAAACAAACCCAACATGATCGCGCCGGTAAAGTGTCAGCCTGCGGTCATTCAGCGATGTCAGTTCGAGATCACGAAACCAGACCCGGCCCGAGGTGGCATGATCAAGCCCCCCAAGGATGTTGAGCAAGGTCGATTTCCCGCTGCCGGAGGGACCAAGCAGAACCGCCAGCTCACCCGCGTACAGCTCAAGATCCACGTCGTCCAGCGCCCTCACTTTCAGTTCGCCGGTATCGTAGACCTTGGACAGACCCTGAGTTCGAAAAACGGCTTGCATTGCGGGGTTCCCCTTTGGTCAAAGACTAACGGTTTGGCACCAGCAGGCTTTGATATGCGTCAACCTCATACCGTTGAGATGCGGGTGCATCCGCTTAGCGCCGGATTGATCACGGTTAACGCTACAGACAGCCACGCCGGGCAAGATGGGTTTTCAAACAACCATACCACGATGGGGCCTGATATTTGCCATGCCCGAATTCAAAAACCGCACCGACGCCGGGCAACGCCTTGCACAAGCCTTGCAAGCCAAGGCATATGATAACCCGGTCATTCTGGCGCTGCCGCGCGGTGGCGTTCCCGTAGGGCTTGAGGTTGCGCGGGCATTGGATGCACCGATGGATCTGGTGATGGTCCGCAAGATCGGCCTGCCCGGCCAGCCGGAACTGGCCGTTGCCGCAATCGTGAACGGCGATCACCCGCAGACCGCCATCAATCATTCCATCGCAGCGCAGGCGGGTCTGACCGCACAGGACATTGACCGCCTTTCACAGGCGCAACTGGACGAGATCAAACGCAGGCGCGGCATCTATCTGAAAGGCCGCAACCCTGCTCCGCTCAAAGGCCGCACGGCGATCCTTGTTGATGACGGAATCGCAACCGGGGCCACGATACGCGCCTCGCTTCTGGCAGTGCGGCGCCAAGCGCCTGCCAAATTGGTCCTGGCTGTTCCGGTCGCGGCGTCAGATACCCTAAGACAGCTGCGAAACGATGCGGACGA
>DATFJQ010000211.1:0-14363 GCA_035269125.1 Roseovarius sp. | reverse complement strand
GACCAACGGTGCGCAGGACACGACGGCCAGTTGCGCCTCTTCCTGAGGTTTGATGATATCCAGCCGCAGCCCGGTTTCCTTTTTCACACGTGTCAGAAAGGATTTACCGTTGCTGGCCCGGCGGCAGGCCTCGGTTGCAACTAATTGCATGCGTTCGACATTATGCCGCTTTAGTTTTTGCTGACACACCCGCAACGCCTGCAACGTCCGATAGATGGCCGACCGCGATAAGCGCCCGGTTTTTTCCAAGCCTGCGCCCAATTGAACCGACTTAGAAAAACTGTCCACAACTTTGAACTGACTGCCCTCTGGTCGGGCAATCAGCATACGACAACTGTTTGTTCCCAAATCCAGCGCGGCATAAAGATTCGCCGGACTTGGGGAACTGAGTGCGGGGCTCTCTACCTGTTTCGGGATAGCGCCCGCACTGTCGGGACGCCTGGGCGCCATGAGCACGCCCTCCATTTCGAGTTGAAATTAAAGTAGTGTGTCGCGACCCTTGGCGCAAGCGCTGCCATGGCCCCTTATGCGTTTCATGATCATCATGAATGCTTTTCCGGCGACAAGCTGTAGCGGCTGGCGCTGCGCGGACGTAGTCTTAAAAGGTCGCATGACGCGTGTGTTCTGTCGAAAACCGTCAGCGCGTATCACGGCGGCTGCTTTAGACAGGGCCCACAGAGGAAGAGGAATCAGCACATGGTTGACGTCACAGTCGTATATTGGCGGGATATTCCCGCGCAGGTGATTGTCGGCAAGGGCCGCCGGGGGGCGAAAAAGCCCCTGCCCGAGCGGTTCGAGCAGGCCATCGACCGCGCCGCTATGAAAATAGGCGCCGCTGATACCGATGCGTATCTGGCCGAATGGCGCAAAGCTGCGCCCTATCCGGTCGAAGGCGACGCCTCTGACGTGGCCGAGGCCGAAGCGGCCCGGTTGGACGCCGAGTATGATCAAGAGCGTATCAAGGCTCTGATCGCAAATGATGGTTGGGCATGAAACCCGGATCGCTATGGGAGGCCGCTATGGCTTTGTTGAACTTTAAAAAGCGTGATGCAGGTGCCGGTGCGCCTGCCCCCGTGAACCCGCAGGTCGAGGCCTTCTTGAAAGGCTACTCGATTGAGGTGATGCCGCGCACCGCGGAAAAGGTCGACAACTTCCGCGATCTTTTGCCCGAAGGCACGCGCGTCTACATTGCCCATATCGAAGGCACGCCGATAGACGACATGGTGAAAACCGCCGCGCGTTTGGCCAAAGACGGCTATCCGGTGATGCCGCATTTTCCCGCCCGGATCATCAAAGATCAGGCCACACTGGCCGATTGGATTGCCCGCTACCAAGGCGAGGCGGGTGTCGATCAAGCCCTGCTTCTGGCCGGTGGCGTGGACAAGCCGCATGGCGATTTCCATTCGTCGATGCAATTGCTGGAAACCGGTGAATTCGACAAGGCCGGCTTCAAGCGTCTGCACGTCGCGGGCCACCCCGAAGGCAACAAAGATATTGACCCTGACGGTAGCATGAAAAACGTCGCTGAAGCCCTTCAGTGGAAACAAAAATTCTCGGAGCGGACCGATGCCGAAATGGCACTCGCCACGCAATTCGCCTTTGATGCAAAGCCCATCATCGCATGGGCCGATGGCCTGCGTGAGGCGGGTGTGACCCTGCCTGTCCATATTGGCATCGCTGGCCCCGCCAAGTTGCAGACGCTGATCAAATTCGCTATCGCATGCGGTGTCGGCCCGTCTTTGAAAGTTTTGCAGAAACGGGCGATGGACGTGACCAAGCTGTTGTTGCCATACGAGCCGACCGATGTTCTGACCGAATTGGCGGCCCACAAAGCGGCCAACCCGGATTTCAACATCGAAGCGGTCCATTTCTTCCCGTTGGGCGGCATCAAAACCAACGCCACTTGGGCAATTGAAAACGGCGGATCCTCTGCTGTGCCCGCAAACGCATCCTGAACGAAGGACAGATAGCAAAAATGACCCGCACCGTCGTCGAAAGCAAAACCAAAACCGCCATCATCGGGTTTGACCAGCCCTTTTGCGTGATCGGTGAACGCATCAACCCCACGGGGCGCAAAAAACTGGCCGCCGAACTTGAGGCGGGCGATTTTTCGACCGTGGAAAAAGACGCTATCGCGCAGGTCGCGGCCGGGGCGACGGTTCTGGATGTGAACGCGGGCGTGGTTTACAACTCCAACCCCAACCCCAACGAAACCGAACCGCCGCTGATGACCAAGATGATCGAGATGGTTCAGGGCCTTGTGGATGTGCCCTTGTGCATCGACAGCTCGGTGCCTGCCGCGCTTGAGGCCGGCCTGAGCGCCTGCGAGGGTCGCCCGCTGTTGAACTCGGTCACGGGAGAGGAAGAGCGGCTGGAACATGTTCTGCCGCTGGTCAAGAAATACAACGTGCCTGTCGTGGCCATTTCCAACGATGACACGGGCATTTCCGAAGATCCCGAGGTGCGCTTTGCCGTCGCCAAGAAAATCGTCGAGCGTGCGGCCGATTTCGGCATTCCCGCGCATGACATCGTGGTTGACCCCTTGGTCATGCCGATCGGCGCCATGGGAACGGCGGGCCTACAAGTTTTCACTTTGGTCCGTCGCTTGCGCGAAGAGCTGGGCGTGAACACAACTTGCGGCGCGTCGAACATCTCGTTCGGTCTGCCCAATCGGCACGGCATCAACAACGCCTTTCTGCCGATGGCGATGGGGGCTGGTATGACATCGGCGATCATGAACCCCGTCGCCCTGCCCGTGAAGCAATCCGAGATTGAGGCGAAGAAGGCCGAGGTTGCGGCATCTGGGCTGGTGCTGCCCGCCGATATGGATGACGAAACCTTTTGCCAGTTGTTCGGCCTTGGGTCGACAATGCCGCGTGCGGGCAAGGAAATGGAAGCCATCCGCGCCGCCAACTTCCTGACCAACAACGACCCGCATGGCGGAGAGTGGATCAAATTCAACAAAGCCCCGCCAAAACCCGGCGAAGAAGCTGCAGGCGGCCGCGGTGGGCGTGCCGGATCGCGCCGTCGCCGTCGCGCCTGATCAAGGGCGCCCCGCAGCAAGAGACCCCGCACCGAAAGGCTGCGGGGTTTTTCTTTGCTTAGCCGCGAGAGGGATATGCGGATCATGCGGCTTTATTAAATCAGTTGCCAAGGACGACGTTTAGACCAACCCCAAATCCCGTGCCATCATCGCCGCATGTGTGCGGTTGCGGGCGTCCAGTTTGCGCGACAGCGTTTTGACGTGCAATTTCACCGTGACTTCTTGAATATCCAGATCACGTGCAATTTCCTTGTTCGACTTTCCGTCTATCAGACCACGCAGAACATCGGTTTCGCGCGGCGTC
The DNA here is from genome assembly GCA_035269125.1 of Roseovarius sp. GTDB lineage: Bacteria > Pseudomonadota > Alphaproteobacteria > Rhodobacterales > Rhodobacteraceae > Roseovarius. The sequence goes on along the minus strand of DATFJQ010000211.1, from coordinate 11,016 downwards.
AGCCTGACTGCTGCCGCAGGCCTCTTTGGATGTGCGATCGTGTCCGGCAAAAACGTCTGGCCATTGATCATCGACGTGACGGCCGACACCATAGCGCTTGGCGCCAGCGTTTTCGGGACAAACCCCGCCGCCCCGATCCGAACCGCCCGTTGCGCCACATCGGCGGGTGCGGTTCCCGACAAGATCGCCACCCGCGCTGCGGATTGCGCGCGCATCTTGGAAAGGCCGTTCAGACCGTCCATGCCGGGCATGGAATAGTCAATCAAAACAAGGTCGTAATTCGCATTCTTTGCCTCAAGCTCAAGGGCTTGTTCCAGACTGTGCGCCGTGTCCACATCAAAGCCGGCTTGCTGGCGCAAATAATCTGCAATGGTTTCACGCACCAGATCATGGTCATCCGCGATCAATAACTTAGTCATAAGGCCCTCTTGCGACCCCGCGCGACCTGCGCTTTGACGCTGTCGCTCAATCTAGCCACTACCTATTCTGTTGCATAGGGGGATGGCCTGCTACAGCACAAAATGCTCTAATCGTTGCTGTTCCAACGTCGCAAGTCTGGCGCAGCAAGGGGGATGATACGTGTTCCGCGTTCTCTATCGGTATATCTGTCTGATCTCGACATGGGCCTGTTTAGTTGCCGTGCCAGCGCACAGCAATCCCGATAATGTCGCGTTGACAGTCGATATCTTGGACAACGATGGCGCTTTGGTTGAAACCGTTGTTATGACGCTTGAGGATATCAAGGCCCTGCCTACTGCGCAGTTCGACACAACCACGATATGGACCAGCGGACCGCAAGTCTTCACCGGGATCTGGCTGGAGACGCTTCTGAGCAGTCTGGATGTCGATAGCGGCCAGATAGAGCTGCGCGCCCTGAACGACTACCATATCACATTGCCTGTATCCGAGGCGGCCCAAGATGGGGCGATGCTCGCCTATTGGCGCAACTATGAGACCATGTCAGCGCGTGAAAACGGCCCATTCTGGCTGGTCTATGATTACGACTCGGACCCCAAATACCGGTCCGAGACCTACTATTCGCGGAGCATCTGGCAGCTAGACCATATTACTGTTTCGAGGTAGCACAGGCTATTGCCGCGTCTGGAACAGTGTTGGATTTGACCTTTTTTCGCTCATTCATCGATCGCATGATGCGCCGCCGCGCGCAGTTGGCATTTTTCAGCGTGCTGTCGTTTTTGTGTTTGGTTGCAACTGCGGTTTTGACCTTTCAGGTTTTTTTCAAGCTTGAAGAATACGGCAGTTCACGCAGCGACAACATCGCCTGGAACTTGGCACAAACCGAGGTCGATCAGGCCAAACTGGCGTCGGCCCTGAAGTCACTCAGCCAAGGCGCCCCGGATCGGCTGCGCGAGGCGCGGATACGCTTTGACGCCTTTTATAACCGTATCAACACCTTGCAAGGCAGCCAAACCTACCAAGACGCGCTAAGCGGCACCGATGCGGCCATGCGGCTGGACACTGTGCATAGACAGCTACAAGAGCTGATCCCGGTCTTTGATGCAGACGATCAGACGTTGACCGCACAGCGTGACCGCTTGCTGGAGGCCGTGACCGCCTTGGCGCCCACCGTCCGCGCCCTGTCAATCGAAGGGATCACCATAGATGCAACGCGCAGTATCGCCGAGCGCGAGGCATTGACCAGTAAGCTGATCCAGCTCACGCTTCTTAGCCTGCTTCTGGTGGCACTGCTGTTGTCTTTAATGCTGTTGTTGTGGCGATTGTACCTTCGTTACCGGTCCCGTGCGATTGAAAACCAAACCACCCTCAACCGGCTGACCACTATTCTGAACACCTCGGAGGACGCGGTTATCGTTTTTCTGGAAGATGGCCGGATCGTCGACATCAACGATACCGCGCGGCAGCTTTTCGGTTTGGACGATTATTCAGGCCCCGACGCAGCGCCGCCCTGCAATATCGCGGATATCTTGTGCCAAGAAGACGATCAGGGGGATTACATCTCGGTGCCGGGCAAGGCTTTGCTGCAAGCCTGTCGCGCAGGCGCAAAACGGCCGACAGTGCTGACCGCGCGCCGCCATGACGGGCAATTGGTTCCGGTCGAAGCGTCGGCCAATCTTGCAGTGCGGTCAGATGATGAGGTTTGCGTTTGCTTTTTGCGCGACATTTCAGACCGGGTGGCCGCCGAAACGGAAATTCGCGCGGCCCGCGATAAAACCTTGCAGGGCGAGCGGGCCAAAGCCACGTTTTTGGCCCGCATCAGTCACGAGATGCGCACGCCCCTGCACGGCATCATAGGCTCGCTTGATCTGCTCGCGGACACGTCCTTGCGCCCCGATCAAGCCCGCTATGCCGACGTTATGAAATCCTCGGCCCAAGTTCTTTTGGGGCAGATCGAGGATGCCATGGGCGTCAGTCGAACAGGTGGCCCGAAACTTGATCTTTCTCCGGTGCCTTTCGATTTGGACCGTTTGCTTGAAGATTTGATTTCAAGCCAAAAATCCGGGGCCCGGTCGCGCAACACAGAGCTTAAACTGACAGAAGGCAGCACCAGTTTCGGGATCGTTTATGGGGATCCCGACCGGATTCAACAGATCTTGCTGAACCTGATTTCGAACGCAATCAAATATACCGAAAACGGACAGGTCTGGTTAGAAGCCTGCCGCCTTCCTGACGATGACATCACCGGTGATGTCATTGAGTTTCAGATTGCCGACACAGGCATCGGCATCGCGGAAAATGATATGTCGCGCATCTTCGATGATTATGTTCGGCTCTCTCATCCCGGACAGGACACGGTCGAAGGCAGCGGCCTGGGGCTGGGCATCGTGCGCAATCTGGTGAACTTGATGGGCGGAGAAATCGGCGCCGAAAGCCTTGAAGGCGAAGGCAGCCTGTTTTGGGTTCGCCTGCCCTTGCCTGCAATTCCAGACGCCGTTAGCGAACCCGACGAAACAGTCCGCCCAGTCACTCATGATAGCCGACCTCAAAATGTTCTGCTGGTCGAGGATAACGCCACCAACCGCTTTGTTCTGGAACGGATGCTGGTTTTGGACGGGCACAGCGTTGCGCTGGCCACCTGTGGTCTGGACGGTGTCGCCATGGCCACGGCACAGCCCTACGATCTGATTATCATGGATGTAAACATGCCAGATATCGACGGGATCGAAGCGACGCGCCGCATCCGCAACAGTCTCGGCCCAGATCACCGCCCGCGTATCGTTGCGCTGACGGCCTACTTCTCGGAACCCGACCGAACAGCGATGAGGGCCGCCGGTATTGATGAGGTTTGGACAAAGCCACTCAAGCTTGAGGATATGTACGCCCTTTTGCATGGCTTGGGCCCACAATCACAAGCCCCTCACATCGCCCCGGACATCGCCGCCGAAGACAGGCCAGATATCACAACCAACGCGCTAAGCGATTTACGCGCCAGCGTTCCGCTCCAGCGTCTTAGGGCGTTTGTCAAAGATTTCGCCGCCGAATCACAAAACTTGGTCGATCGCGTGAATGAGCCGCCAACCCTGTCCAGTGAGGAGCTTTCAAACAAGCTGCACAAGTTGGCGGGGTCGGCCGCCGTGCTGGGGGCCGTGCGGGCGCAGTCGCTGCTGGCGCATGCCGAAGAGGCCGTGCGCCAGCAAGATCACACCGAGCTTGAGCGAGCCTTGCGCGAATTGGCCACCGTGCTGCCCGTGACCGTGCAAACCCTGACAACATCATTGGCCGACACCACACCAGCGACAAACGCGCCATGACGGCACCGAAAACGGCAGCCAAGCTGAAAACGCCGATACAATATGATCGACTACCAAACTCGTTTGTGAGTTGCCAATCCACCCTCCTGCTATAAGTTCGTTAGGTGGTTCGTGAAAACCTTTCACGAAGGCGAAGCGGGGCAAAAAAACGTCATGGCGATCTGGAAGCAACTTCTGACAATCTGCCTGCTGGCCGCGTTGGCGTATGGCGGATACGAAGGCTATAACCGCTACATTTTAGCCGCTGATCAATCAAGCGACGGATCGGCCAAAGGCCCGCGCACGCGCCAAACAATCGTTGAGACAGCGTTCGCCGAGACCGCAACGCTACGCCAAACCGTCGAAGCCGTGGGCACCACGCGCGCCTTGCAATCCATCGACATCGTCCCCGAGGCTGAGGGCCGCATTGTGGATTTGGCGATCACACCTGGCGCGATGGTTGAAAAAGATCAGGTTCTGGTGCGCTTGGACGACGCGATCGCGCGCGCCGATCTGGCCGAGGCAGAGGCGCGCCTCAAGGAACGTGGGCAGGCGCTGAACCGTATTCGCCAACTGCGACGCACCAATGCCGTCGCCGAGGCCACATTGGAAGAGGCCGAAGCCCGCAAGGCCGAAGCCGTGGCGCAACTTGACCGGGCCGCCCGACGCCTTGAGGAACGCACCATCACCGCACCGTTTTCCGGCGTCGTCGGGCTGAGCAATGTCGATATCGGCGCGCGCGTCGATCAAACCACAATGATTGCACGGCTCGACAATCTGTCAGAGGTCGAGATTGAGTTCGGCCTGCCGGAAACCCTGTTCTCGAAGGTATTCAAGGATCAGCCCGTGTTGGCCAGCAGCGCCGCCTTTCCCGACCAACGCTTCGAGGGACGGATCGACGCCAAAGACAGCCGGATTGACCCGGTCAGCCGCTCCTTTCGTACCAGGGCCATCCTTCCGAACCCTGATGGCACCCTGCCCGCTGGAATGTTTGTCTCGCTAGAGCTGACCTTGTCCGAGGCCGAGCATATCGTGATCCCGGAAGAATCCTTGGTGTTTCAGGCGGCCGAAACCTATGTGTTCGTCATTGACAACGGCGTTGCGTCACGTCGCCCGGTGACAACCGGGCAACGCCGCGATGGCGCGGTGGCCGTGCTGGGCGGGCTGGAGGCGGGCGAACAGGTGGCCGTGCGCGGCCTGCAATCGCTGCGCGACGGAAACCCCGTAACGGTCTTGAATGCGCCTGAAAACCCTGCCGAGAGCAGCCAATCATCAGCCGAAGGCGACAACACATGACGTTGTCCGACATCTCTGTGCGCCGGCCCGTTTTGGCGGCTGTGGCCAGTCTTTTGCTGATCGTGTTCGGCATTGGGGCCTTGCGCGATGTGCCGGTGCGCGAATTGCCCGATGTCGACAATGCGGTCGTGTCGATCACCACCACATACCGCGGCGCCGCGCCCGAAGTGATCGACACAGATATTACCGAAACCATCGAAGGGGCCGTTGCCTCGATCGCAGGTATCCGCTCGATCAGTTCCGAAAGCCGTCAGGGCCGCTCGCGCGTGACCATCGAATTCGACGCCGGGCGCGATATCGACGTGGCGTCAAATGACGTGCGCGATGCAGTAGGCCGCATCCGCGACAACCTTCCCCAAGAGGCCGACCAGCCCGAGGTGGAAAAGGCCGACGCCGACGCCGATCCAGTGATGCGGCTGGCCGTGACATCCGACCGGATGACCACGCCCGAAATCACCGATTACATCGACCGCTTTATCATTGACCGGCTGGCCACGCTGGATGGCGTGGCCAATATCAGGGTGTATGGCGACCGGGCCTTTGCCGTGCGCATTTGGCTGGATCGTCGCGCGCTGGCCGCGCGCAAGCTGACGGTCGAAGACGTGGAGCAGGCCCTGCGCCGCAACAATGTCGAATTGCCCGCAGGCGAGGTTGAATCGCAAGACCGGCAGTTGACCGTGCGCCTGAACAGCCGCTTGGCCAGTATCGAGGATTTCCGCGATGTCGTGTTGGACCGGGTCGCGGGTTATCCGGTGCGCCTGCGTGATGTTGCGCGGGTTGAACCCGGCGTGGAAAGTGACACCACGATCGCGCGCAGCGATGGCCGCGATGCGGTGGGCATGGCCATTCAGCGCCAAAGCCAATCAAACACTCTTCAGATTTCCAATGCCGTGCGCGCCGAAGTGGCCCGCCTGACCCCAACCCTGCCAGACGGTATGGAGATTATCATCGGGTCCGATGATGCGCTGTTTGTCGGCGCGTCAATCCGCGAGGTTGTCACCGCTTTGGCGATTTCACTGGTGTTGGTGGTCTTGGTGATCTTACTGTTTTTGCGCAGCGTCCGGGCCACGCTGATCCCTGCGATTACCATACCTGTATCCCTGTTGGGCTGCGTTATCCTGATCTCGATCTGGGGGTTTTCCATCAACACCCTGACCCTGCTGGCCCTGTTGCTGGCCATCGGGCTGGTGGTTGATGATGCCATTGTGGTTCTGGAAAACATCCAACGCCGGATCGAAAACGGGGAAACCCCGCTTGTGGCTGCCGTGAAAGGCGCGCGGCAAGTGACATTCGCGGTGCTGGCCACCTCGGTCACGCTGATCGCGGTGTTCGTGCCACTGTCGTTCATGCCGGGCCAAGTGGGCAAATTGTTTGTTGAATTTGGCTGGGTGATGGCGGGCACGGTTGCGATTTCAACCTTTGTGGCCCTGACCGCCTGCCCGGCGCTGGCCTCAAAGGTGCTGAAACCCGGCACAGGGGCTGTGCCGTCAGACGAATATGCCCCGCGCGGGTGGCTTCAAACCGGCTATGCCGCCCTGCTGGCCCGTGCCCTGCGCGCGCCGCTTGTGGTGCTGTCGATTGGGTTTGCGATTACGGCAGGGGCCTATCTGTTCTACGAAACCCTGCCCCGCGAACTGGCCCCGCGCGAGGATCGTGGCGTTGGCTTTGTCCCGCTCAGCGCCCCGCAGGGCAGCACCGTGGCCTATTCCGATCAGGCCGCCCGCCAAGTCGAAGAGATCCTAGCGCCGCTGCGCGAGGAAGGGATCATAGAAACCGTGTTCACCTTTACCGGATGGGGCAATCGGGCGTGGCGGTCATTCGTCGTATTCAGGCTTGCACCGTGGGACGAGCGCGATGTGCCGATCTCGGCCGTGGTCGGCCGCATTGCACCGCAAATGGCACAAGTCACCATCGCGCGGGGCTTTCCCGTGACGCCCGCAGGACTTGGCTTGCGCGGAAACTCGACCCCGATACGGGTTGTGATCGGTGGGCCGGATTTCGATAGCGTCAAACGATGGTCACAGCAGATGCTTGAGCGGGCCGAACAGATTGACGGATTGGTCAACCCAGACATCAACTTTGAACAAAACCTGCCGCAACTCGATGTCACGATTGATCGTGAACGCGCCGACGATCTGGGTATTTCGGTCGACACAATCGCCAACACGATGCAGACAATGCTAGCCTCGCGGCAGGTGACGACCTTTGTCAGCCGGGGCCGCGAATATCCGGTTATCGCGCAGGCCGAAGAGGCCGACCGCCGCACGCCCTCGGACATCAACAACATCTTTGTGCGCTCGGGCGACGGCGAAACACTTGTGCCGTTGGGCGCTTTGGTTACGCTGTCGGAAAACGCCGCCGCCCCCTCGTTGCGCCGGTTCGACCGCTTGCCGTCAATCCAGCTTTCGGGTGCATTGGCGCCGGGGGCCGATATGGGCACCGTTCTGGGCCAAATCGAGGCCGCAGCCGAAGACATCCTGCCAGCCGAAGCGGCCTTGGGCTATGAAGGGCAATCGCGCACCTACAAGGACACATCGGCCGGTGTCGGCCTTGTGTTCGCGTTGTCGGTGCTCATCGTCTTTTTGGTTCTGGCCGCGCAATTCGAAAGTTTTCTGCACCCGGTCACAATCCTGCTGACCGTGCCCGCAGGCGTGGCCGGGGCGATCTACGCCATGGCGCTTGGCGGGCTTTCGATCAATGTCTACAGCCAGATCGGGATTATCCTTTTGATCGGGCTTGTCGCCAAGAACGGCATCCTGATCGTGGAATTCGCAAACCAGTTGCGCGACGAAGGGTTGGAAGTGCGCGATGCCGTCTTGCAGGCCGCTGTGCTGCGCTTGCGGCCTATCATCATGACGGTGATTTCAACCGTTCTGGGCGCGCTGCCATTGGTGCTGGCGACCGGCGCCGGGGCCGAAAGCCGCAACGCCATCGGCACGGTGATCATTGCGGGGCTGTCCTTGGCCACCGTCTTGATGTTGTTGGTCACGCCCATCCTTTACGACTTGCTGGCCCGCTTCACACGTCCACGCGGGGCGGTCCAACAGGCATTGGAAGCTGAATTGAAGCAGGTCAATCAGGTCAAATCACCATGACACGAAAATACGGGCTGTTTTCCGCCAAACGGTAGAAAATCCACCTTCATTCGCAGCAAAATCAAGTTATGACGTGAGAAGCGATGAGGGTAGTTTTGGGAATCACTCGGACATTTTGGACGCGCTTAGGTGCCTTGGCGCTGTGCGTGGCGCTATGTGCCGGGCCCGCTATCGCGGCCGAATGGGGCTTGGTCACCACCGGCGCACCGAAACCCCTGGAGGACAGGTTGCGGGCCGTCTCAACCGTTGGCGACACGGTTGAGCGTGATGCGGCGACCCCTCAGGATATCCTAGCCGCCGCCCAAGCCGATTACGCGCGGCTGGTCAGCGCCCTTTACCAAGCGGGCTATTACAGCGGCACCGTGAATATCGCCGTCGATGGCCGCGAGGCCGCCGATATTCCGCCACTCTCGGCCCCGGGCCAGATCAGTGTTGTCGCCATTCTGGTGCAGCCCGGCCCGAAATTCGCCTTTTCCACCGCCCGCGTGACGCCGCTGGCCCCCGGAACCAAATTGCCCGACGGCTTTGCACCGGGGCAACCCGCGCTTAGTAATCTGGTGGGTGATGCGGCCCGGGCTGGCATCGACGGCTGGCGCGCCGTGGGTCATGCCAAGGCCGATGTTGCGGATCAACAGATCACGGCCAACCACACACAACGCAAACTGTCGGCTGACATCACCCTGACACCCGGCCCGCGCCTGCGCTTTGGTCAGTTACAGGTGCCTGATCCCGGGGCCGTCAGGCCCGAGCGTGTCCGGGCCATTGCCGGGCTGCCGTCCGCTCAGGTGTTTTCACCCGATGACTTGGAAGAGGCCGCACAACGCCTGCGCCGCACCGGCGCGTTCAGTTCCGTCAAACTGACCGAGGCCGACACGATCAGCCCCGGCCAAACCCTTGATATCAAGGCCGAACTGGTTGACGCCAAGCCCCGCCGTATCGGCGTGGGGCTGGAACTGTCGTCGTTGGAGGGGTTTGGGCTTTCTGCCTTCTGGATGCATCGCAACCTTCTGGGCGGGGCTGAACGTTTGCGGATCGAGGGCGAGATCAAAGGCATCGGCGGCAATTCAGGCGGGATTGATTACCGCCTGTCCGGACGGTTTGATCGACCTGCGACGTTCACGCCCGATACCGGGCTTTACCTTGAAGCAACCTTGCAAGAAGAGGACGAGCCGGATTACCGCGAACGCAGCCTGCAAATCGGCGGTGGCCTGACCCACATTTTCAATGACACCCTGACCGGTGAAGCCGGCCTTGCCTATCGTTATTCCGAAATTGACGACGATCTGGGCTCGCGCACATTGGAACATCTGCTGTTGCCGGTCAGCCTGACATGGGACAGCCGCGATGATCCGCTGGATGCGCGCAACGGCTATTACCTTGATACGAATGTGACCCCGTTTGTCGGGTTGAACGAAGATACCGCCGGAGCTTGGGTCATGGCCGATGCGCGCGGCTATTGGGGCTTTGGCGCGGATGATCGTTTTGTACTGGCCGCGCGGGCGCAAATTGGATCGGTCAGCGGCGCCAGCCTGACCGAACTGCCACCCGGTATGCTGTTTTTCTCGGGTGGGGCGGGCACGGTGCGCGGCCTGCCCTATCAGGATCTGGCGATTGATCTGGGCGGCGGGCGGCGTGTTGGCGGGCGCTCTTTCATGGCGTTTTCCGGCGAGGTGCGCGCCCCGTTGAGGGGCGATTTCTCGGCTGTGGCCTTTTACGATATCGGATTTGTCGGGCGCGACAGTTGGAGCGCGGATAACGGCGACTGGCATAGCGGTATCGGGCTTGGCCTGCGCTATGCCACCGGCATCGGACCGATCCGCGTGGATGTGGCCACCCCTGTCGATGGCGGCAGCAGCGGCGATATCGAACTTTATATCGGGATCGGGCAGGCCTTTTGATGCGTAGACTTGTTGCCATACTCCTTGTCTTTGTCTGCGCAATGCCCCTGTGGGCGCAAGACCCCGACACCCCCCGTGAGGACACCGACCGCGAGCGCGGCATTTTGCAAAGCTTTATCGAAGACAACCTGTCTGGCGCGGGCCGCGACGTGCGTATCAGCGGCTTTGAGGGCGCTCTGTCGTCTCAGGCCAATTTGGACGAGATGACAATCGCCGACGCCGAGGGCATATGGCTAACCCTACGCGGGGTGACGCTGGACTGGACCCGCAGCGCGTTGTTGCGCGGGCGGCTTGAGGTCAACCGCCTGAGCGCCGAAGAGATCATTCTGCCACGCCTTCCTGTCAGCGAAGATGGATTGGAGACCGAAGACGCAGCCGCAAGCCCGTTCGCCCTGCCCGATTTGCCTGTATCCGTGCGCATTGACGAATTGCAAGCCAACACCGTGTCGCTTGGCGCGCCCCTACTGGGCGAAGCGTTAGAGTTATCGGTGTTGGGGGGCTTGGCTCTGGCCGATGGCAACGGTCAGGCCAATCTTGATATTAACCGGCTGAACGGCGAAGGAACGCTTGGGCTTGATGCCGAATTTTCAAATAATACCCGTGAATTATCGCTGGACCTTGATGTCAACGAAGGCCAAGGCGGCATCCTGTCGGGGATGATGAACCTGCCCGGTCGTCCAGCCCTTGGGTTGACCCTGAACGGGGCCGGCCCCTTGGATGATTTCGAGGCGAAACTGGCGCTGACCCGCAACGGCGTTCGCCGACTTGGTGGCACTCTGCGCACCGAACCCGTTGTTGAAACCACAACTGACACCCGCAATGATCCCATATCGCAGCGTTTCAGCGCCCGGTTGAGCGGCGATATTCAGCCATTCCTTGCACCGGAGCTGCGGGCTTTCTTTGACGGGCGGACGGCGGTGAATCTCAACGGCTGGCGCACCACGGCTGGCGCAACCGTTCTGGAGGATTTCACCCTGCGCACCGCCCAAATGGCATTGTCAGGACAGGTTGAACTGG
>DATFJQ010000210.1:0-4597 GCA_035269125.1 Roseovarius sp. | reverse complement strand
CGGGTTGAAGGCCCTATAGGCCACCTGGGACATCCCGATGAGAAACCCAAACGGAATGGCGATCAATGCGGCCATGACATAGCCGGTCAGAACGCGGTAGATCGAATATCCGATCTGAATGCCAATGCCCTTGTCATTGGGACCTGCATCATAGAACGGATTGCTAAGCTGTTCCCATGCCTTTGCGATGACCTGGCTTGGCGGGGGCACACCGGCCTTTGGCGCACCAGCGCCGGTCAGCCGTTCGTATTCCGTCAACTCGCCCACTGCTTTTTGGGCGGGGATCGCGGCCTCCCATATCAGGAGGCCGACCACGAGCATGAACACCGACAAAAGTGCCGCGCGTTGATTAAGGGATAAGCTATACATCCCTTACCCTTTCTTGATCGCAAAGCTGTCGACGTAGGCTTCGGGTGTCGCCGGATCAAAGGTCTTGCCCATGATCGTATGCGATTTGTAGGTGATGTCGGGCGCATCATAGCCCAGCTCTTCCATGACCTTCTTACAGTCGGCGGCCAGATAGACCTGCTCGGCCACGGCGCGATAATCCACGTCACCTTCGATGTAGCCCCAGCGTTTCATCTGGGTCAGGATCCACACGCCCATCGAATGCCATGGGAACGGGTCGAAATCGATCCGGTCCGGCACCTGCTTCACTTCGCCAAGGCCGTCCGCATAGGTGCCCGTCAGCACCTGTTCGATCACGGTTACCGGCTGGTTGAGGTAGTTCGTGGGCGCAATCGCGGCCGAGATTTCCTTGCGGTTGTCTGGGTTCGAGGCGTATTGCGTCGCGTCGATGATCGACTTGAGAAGTGCGCCATAGGTGTTCGGCAATTCCGTTGCAAACGACAGCGGGGTGGCGAAGGCGCAGCAAGGGTGCCCTTCCCAGATTTCCTTGGTCAGCAGGTGAAGAAACCCGATGCCTTCGTAGACCGCACGCTGGTTGAATGGGTCGGGCGACAGATAGCCGTCAAGGTTCCCGGCGCGCAGGTTGGCAACCATTTCCGGCGGCGGCACAACCCGGATCTGGATATCGACATCAGGGTCCAGACCAAACTCAGCCACGTAGTAGCGCAGCAAGAAGTTGTGCATGGAATACTCAAACGGCACCCCAAAGGTGAATCCTTTCCACTGTTTGGGATCGCGCTTGTCCAGATGCTCGTTCGACAGCACGATGGCTTGCCCGTTGATGTTCTCGACGGCGGGCATGATGTAGGGCTCTGCCACCGACCCGGCCCCAAGCGTCATCGCCAGCGGCATCGGTGTCAGCATGTGCGAGGCGTCGTATTCACCGTTAAGCGATTTGTCCCGCGCCACGGCCCAGCCTGCGGTTTTGATCACCTGGGCATTCAGGCCGTAGCGTTCGTAAAAGCCCAAAGGCTGCGCCATGATGATCGGTGTCGCACAGGTGATCGGCACAAAGCCGATGTTCAGATCGGTCTTTTCCGGCGGGCCAAGATTGTCAAGGATCGCCGCCTTGGCCTCGTTGAGCGGAAATACCGACGCGAGGGCCGCAGCCATGGTCGAGCCGCCCATCATGCCCATGAAGGACCGCCGACCAATATCGCTCTGACCAAAGACAGACCGGACAATCGCGCTTTCGACCGCGCGTTCCATCATGCCTTCCGAACTTGACAGATCAATGCTGTTTTCAACCTCGGGCGCGGCGCTTTTGCAGCTGTGGCAGCCACAATCCGCAGCGTGCCGCAGATCGGTTTTGGACGAAAAGGGATTTCCCAAAGACTTGATAGGCATGATGTGCTCCCGCTGTTGGTTTTCATCATGCTGACAGTGGTGATCCCCCACTTGAAGACGCCCACCCAAATTAAAAGAATTGATTTTTTTATTTAAATTCCGTGCATTGGCTGGAACCCCAGGCTGGAAATGTTACGATTTTTCGTAAATTACGATATTTCGTATTGAACTTTGCCGCAATTCCGGCTCGCATACGAGGATGCTTGATACAGACATCTCACACGATTCCCTGCTCGCTGGTGCCTTTGGCCCGACCCTCCTCGTTGATCTGACCCAAGACATCATTCTTGCGGCAACCCCCGAGGCCGGGGCGCTGTTCAGGGATCAGACCTTGGTGGGATCGCATTTCGCACGTTTCGTCGCATCCGGCATGGACACCTTCGTGGTCTTCATCGCCGAAGTTCAGCACCGAGGCACAGCGTGGACACGACGGGTGACACTGCAAAGCGCAGCAGGCGAGCCGCTGCAATGCGAGGTGACAGGACGGGCACTGCGCCACGACGGCACGGACATGCTACTGTTGCATGCGCTTGATCTGGCGGGTCTCGAACAACATGCCGCTGAAGTTGCTGCCGGGAACTTCTACCAAGGTGGCCTTATGGAATGGCAGCGCGCGCAAAGTTTCTTTGCGGATCTTGAGCGAGAAAACCAGTTGATCCTGAACGCCGCCGGCGAAGGAATCTATGGCGTCAACGCCGATGGCAAGACAACATTCGTAAACCGCGCCGCGCAGGAAATGCTGGGCTGGACCACCGCAGATCTGCTGGGCCATGATATCCATGCGAAAATCCACCATCACCACCTAAACGGCGAACGCTATCCCTCGCATGAATGCCCAATCTACCAGTCTTTCCGCTTCGAACAGGTGAACCGGATCGAAAATGAGGTGTTCTGGCGCAAGGACGGCAAGCCAATCCGGGTTGAATATGTTTCAACCCCGATCTACGACGGCCCGCAACTGGTTGGCGCTGTCGTGATCTTTCGGGACATCACCGAACGCTGGGAAAACGAGCGCAAACTGCGCGAAGCCATGGAAGAGGTGGCAGCCCTGCGTGATCAGCTGGAGGAAGAAAACGCATACCTCCAAGAAGCGATCAGCATCGAACGGGCGCATCATGACATTATTGGCCGCTCTGAGGCCATTCAGAAGATCATCACCCAGATCGAGCTTGTGGCCCTCACCGACACAACCGTGTTCATCCGGGGCGAAAGCGGCGTGGGCAAATCCCTGGTGGCATCGGCCATTCACAAAGAAAGCCCGCGCAAACGTCGCCCCATGATCCACTTCAAGGCCGGGGCCATCACCCCCGAAAAGGTTGAAAGCGAATTGTTCGGCCAGGTGCGCGGCGCATTTCAAGGCGCACTCAAAGACCGCCCCGGCAAGCTGGAACTGGCCCATGGTGGCACCTTGTTTATTGAAGAGGTCGCAGACATCCCGATCGAGCTTCAAGGCCATTTGCTGGATGCCCTGCAAAACCGCGAGGTGATCCGGGTGGGCGATGATCGCACCCGCAGCCTTGACCTGCGCGTCATCGTCTCGACCAACCGCGATGTTGATCGGGAGGTGCAGGCGGGACGCCTGCGTCAGGATCTGATGTTGTATCTCGGGGTTTTCCCCATTTTGTGCCCGCCGCTGCGTGATCGGCCAGAAGACATCCCGATCCTGACGGCCCATTTGCTGCGCATCATATGCAAACGGTTGGGCCGGAGGGTTCCTGTTGTCACGGAAGGGGCCATGCGAAAGCTGCAACAGTATCACTGGCCGGGCAATGTCCGCGAATTGGCCAACGTGATCGAGCGCGGGGCCATCGTCTCTCAGTCCGATAAGCTGCAAGTAGAATTTCAAAGCCAGGTCGCCCCGGGGACCTTACCAAATTCAACCTTGCTGACCGAAGCGGATGTCGAGCAAATACGCAGGACGAACATCATTGCCTGCATGAAAGAAGCAGGCGGCCGGGTGGCCGGTGAAAACGGCGCAGCCGCACTGCTGGGGATCAAGCCGACAACGCTCTATTCAAGACTCAAGAAGTTGGGGCTGAAGGACGATGACTGGTAGGCCGTTGCGGGATCCCAAACTGCATGGCGGCGAATGCCGAGGAATGCTACCTGACTGAGTGAAGGATCAGCACTCGCAGTCTATGACGAAACCGCAATCCCACAGCTGGTTTGACCAAGATGACTGAACGCTAAAGTCGCTGTGTCAGGAATGGATGGTTACATTAGCGAGGCGCCATAGCCTCCGCGCGCCCGCTAAAGTGTTGCGGGTTCTTCAATCAACAACTGACGACCATCCTTCGCCGATGATCTCCCGCTGAATGTCCGCATCTGCATCAACGCAGAAAGGGCTGTTCAAAATGCGGCGCGAGCGCCTTTCCTATCAGGCTTTGCGCGTTTGCCGCGGCGCAGTAAAGATCTTGGCCAGTTTCCGGAGGTTCTGGGCGATGGCGGCGAGGAGGAATTCGTCGTTTGCGCCACATGGGCCGCGTAATCGTAGGCGACCAAGGCCAAGGATGCGTTTGAGGTGGGCGAAGAGCATTTCAACCTTTTTCCTGAGTTTCATCGAGACGTCATATTGGCGGGTCTTGGCGATGTCGCGGGCGGCTGGCGAGCATCTTCGTGTTCTTTACGGGTGATCTTGCGGGCCTTGGCGTTGGGGCAGCATTTGGCTTTGGATGGGCACGCCTGGCAGACCTCTTTCAGGGCGCAGTAGCGGGCTGTGCCCTTGCCGGTCGGCCCCGGTTCGGATCGGAATAATTCCGGCGGAACTGCTTGAGCGCATGGCCCTCGGGGCAGATGTATTGGTCGTTCTCGGCATCCCACTCGAAGTCCGCCCGCGTCCATG
>DATFJQ010000209.1:0-7611 GCA_035269125.1 Roseovarius sp. | reverse complement strand
CAGGGCCTTGCGCGTTCTGAATGACGCAGGCGAAGCCGATGCCTTGGTCAGCTCCATGCAATCGGCCCCTTCGGGCCTGCTGCGCATCTCGGTGGCGACGGATTTCGGAGTGAATCACCTTAGCCCGGTGTTGGGCGGCTTTCTGGACGAATTTCCTGATATTTCGGTCAATATGGTGCTGAACAACCGCTACGTTGAACTGATTTCAGAAGGGTTCGATATGGCGATCCGTATTGGCGAGCTGGAAGACAGCACCCTGCGCGCCCGCAAGCTGACCGAAACCACCAAGCGCATGATCGCCAGCCCCGACTACCTGAAACGCAACGGGCGTCCGGCCAAAATCGATGACCTGAATGAACACAAGCTTTTGCACTACTCCAGCCAATCGGGTGGAGCGGTCTGGAAACTGACCGCCCCTTCAGGCGAAAAACGCCAGATTCGCACGGCTGGCGGGCTGTCTGTGAACGACGGGCAATCGCTGTTGAATGCCGCGATTTCCGGCCTTGGCATCGCCTATCTGCCCAGCTTCCTCTACGCACAAGCAATGGCGGATGGTCTGATCGAGGATGTGATTCCAGATCTGCCAACCGAAACCCAAGGTATTTACGCCGTCTATCCACCCGGCCGCTTTACGCAGCCAAAGGTCCGGGCCTTCATTGATTTCCTCGTTCATGCCTTTGCCGAAAAGGGTCCGAACGACTGGTAAGACTTCCTCGCAGCCAATGACTGGCCAACTGCCCCGGGCGCCTTTGTGTGACCGGGGCTTTTTCCGTCAAAGCCGCCACGCACAGGTTTTGTGCATATCACCCGGTTGTCAGACACGGGTGCGGTGCCAGATAGAGGGGAAGCACGATAAGGTGAAAGGAACAGTCTATGGCGACCCCAAAACTGGTGACGATTTCAGGCTCTTTGCGCAAAGAGTCTTATAACCGGAAGCTGCTGAAAGAAGCCCAAGCCGCATTTGGCCAAGCCGAGGTGATTGAGACGAATTTGAATTTGCCGCTTTACGATGGTGATCTTGAGGACTCTCAAGGTGTGCCAGAGGCCGTTAAGACACTTGCCGATCATATAAAAAATGCCGATGCGGTGGTGATTTCGTCGCCCGAATACAACAAGGGTATCACCGGGGTTCTAAAGAACGCACTGGATTGGATCAGCCGGGTTGACGGAATGCCGTTCAAAGGCAAGCCAACCGTTGTCATGTCGGCCAACATGGGCCGCACGGGCGGCGAAACCGGCCAATTTATGACGATCAATTGCCTGATCCCGCTGCAAGCGCAGATCGTGCATGGCCCGATGTTGTGTGTCGCCGCCGCGCAGAACGAGTTTGACGACACTGGCGCGCTGACCAACGACCACTATAGAAAGGTTCTGTCCGGCAAGATGGAGGCTCTGCGCGCCGCGATTGGCTAAGCCTTGGACCTGTTGGATATTTCCAGCAGGTTGCCATCGGGATCACGCAGATAGATTGACACAATAGGCCCGGTCGCGCCGGTGCGGGCAACTGGGCCGTCTACTAACTCGATTGCATTGGAGCGCAAATGCGCAATCCAGTCTGAAAGCTTGATCTCCGATAAAAAACAAAGGTCAGCACTTCCCGGCGCGGGCCGTGCCGCCTTCGGCTCAAACTCGGCCCCGGCCTGATGCAGATTGATTTTTTGCGATCCAAAGGTCAGCGCCCAACGGGTCGATCCATCGGTCGGCGTGAATTTCTGCGCCTGCATGCCCATCACATCACGATAGAACGCGACCGTTGCGTCGATGTTGCCAACCGTCAAAACTATATGGTCAAGTGCGAAAACCAATGGCTGCATTTTGCAATTGTTCCTGCCTTGTCAGCGCCTTACCATTGCGGCCATGAGCGATCCGATCCAAACCATCACCGATGTCATCGACCCGATGCGCGCCCGCGCGATGCAGGCAAGTCTGGGACAGGAAATAACCCTGACCCAAGGCGATGCGCTGCCGCCGTTTTACCATCAATTGTATTTCTGGGATCCGCAAGGCCCGGAAAACCTTGGCCGGGATGGACATCCCAAGGTCGGGGGCGTGATACCGGACATGGGATTGCCAAGGCGGATGTGGGCCGGCGGGGGGATGGAATTTCATCACCCGCTGGTCGCCGGGCATCCCGCGCAGCGTCTGACATACATCGAAAATTCCAAGCACAAAGAGGGCCGCAGCGGGCCTTTGGGCTTTGTCACGTTGCGCCATGACATCTGGCAAGAGGACAAACTGTGCCTGACCGACACGCAAGACCTTGTGTATCGCCAAGATCCCGCACCGGACGCCCCAAAACCCGCCCCGCCACAGGCCGCAACGGATGAGGATGTTTGCGAAACGCGCAGCTTTGATACCACCTTACTGTTTCGCTACTCGGCTTTGACCTTCAACGGCCATCGTATCCACTATGACATTGAGTATGCCAAGCATGTCGAAGGCTATGCCGGGCTGGTCGTGCATGGGCCGTTATTGGCGCAGCATTTGATCCTGCTGGCCGAGCGGCAATTGGGTGACCTGACCCGTTTTCAGTTTCGCGCCACCGCGCCCTTGATGCATTTCGAAACCGCCGAATTTTGCTGGAAGGCCGATGGCACAGCATGGGTGCGCGGCCCGGACGGGCGGCAATGCATGACCGCCAAAGCAAGCTGAGGTGTGGAAGCCCTGCGCCCACCAGACGGCTCGCGCGCCCGAACAGTTCAATAAGACGCTTCGGGCCGGAACGCCGCGGGAATATGATCGACCCCGTCAAGCACCAGATCGGCCATGACTTGGGCCACCTTGGGGGCCATGCCAAAGCCGATCTTGAACCCGCCATTGGCGATGAATTGCCCGTCATGCTGCGGATGCGCCCCCAACATCGGCGCGCGCGAGCGGGTGCGTGGCCGCACCCCGGCCCATCTGTCGATCACCGGCGCATCGCGCAGGGCAGGCACAGCGGCACGGGCTCGCGCGATCACATCATCAAGCTGCGCATCGGTGCTGGTGGGGTCGTCATAGTCCCGTTCCGAGGTCGAGCCGATGGCGGTGGTGCCATCACGATGCGGCACAATATGGAGGGTGTCAGCAAAAAGCTGCGGCAGGTTGGGCGCGGCATGCGCCAGCACCGCGCCCTGCCCTTTGACCCCATTGCCAACGATACGGCTGTGATGGGCTGTCAACTCTTCCAGACCAGCAAGGCCGGTGGCATGAACAACCGTGCCCATATGCTGGCCGTCAGTCAGCACCTTGCCCCCCTTTGCGCGGATCGCGGCAACAAGCGCGGCGCAGGCTTGGCGCGGGTGCATCCGGGCGGTCAGGGTGTCATGGATCAACCATCCTGTGGGCGTCACCGGCGCCCATTCCAACCCGTCGGCGCGGATCACCTGCCAATCGGCCTGTCCCTGCCAAAGCGTCCGCGCTGACGCACACCGCGAGCGCGCCAACTCAAGCGCGTGATCGTCGGGCACGGGTTGCAACCGCCCAAGGCGCGCATAGCCGGGCGACAGGCCCGAAACCTCTTGCACCTCGCGCCAGAACCCTTCGGCCATGATCAGGCTGTCAAATTGAAACGCCTTCTTGTCGTTCCAGTTTTCCGGCACATGCGGGGCCAAAGCGCCCACCACCCCGCCCGAGGCCCCCGCACCCGGACCGTGCGGATCGATCACCTGCACCCGTGCACCGCGTTGCAGACAGGCCCATGCAATCGACAGGCCGAATATTCCTGCACCCAAAACGGTTACGTCGGCCATTGTCATTCCCCTGTCTGCCCGGCATTGTCGGCGGCGTTATGGCACAGGCTGCGCCCGGTGCCCATGGGATGCGTGCAGCACCACAAGGCCGTTCCAGAACAGCGCCTGATACCATCAGAGGGCACATGACAGAGACCGCGAAACTTGAATGGCGTGACGGCGAGGTGCCGGTTTCAACCCGGTTCGACGATCCGTATTACAGCCTTGAAAACGGGCTAAACGAAACACGCCATGTATTTTTGGCGGGCAACGACCTGCCCGTGCGGTTTTGCGGCGGGTTTCAGGTGGCGGAACTCGGGTTTGGCACAGGCCTGAACCTGTTGGCCTGCATTCAGGCGTGGCGGCAGGCGAATGTGCCCGGCGTGCTGCGCTTTACCAGCTTTGAGGCGTTTCCGATGGCGGCCGCGGACATGATCCGCGCGCAGACCCGTTTCGCAGAACTGTCCGGGATCGCCCAAGAGTTGGCCCCGCATTGGCAGGCAGGCGCAACCGAAATATCCCTACCCGATCTGGAATTTCGCCTGATGGTCGGCGATGCGCGCCAAACGGTGCACGATTGGGCGGGGCGGGCCGATGCGTGGTTTCTGGATGGGTTTTCCCCAGCCAAGAACCCCGAGTTATGGCAAGACACTTTGCTGGCCGAGGTCGGGCGGCATACGGGCCCGAATGGAACAGCAGCTACCTATACCGCAGCGGGGTTCGTGCGACGGGGGCTAGAGGCCGCAGGGTTCAAGGTGGAACGCATACCGGGCTATGGCCGTAAACGTCACATGACCCGCGCGGTGAAAGGCACAGCATGATCGAACAGAACACCCGCCTTGGCATTTGGCTGATGGTCACGACCACGTTCATCTTTGCGGTGCAGGACGGCATCAGCCGCCATTTGGCGGGTGAATACAATGTGCTGATGGTGGTGATGATCCGCTATTGGTTCTTTGCCGCCTTCGTGATGACCGTGGCGGCGCGCAAGGCCGGTGGGCTGCGCGCGGCGGCGGCCACAAGCCAGCCCTTGGTGCAGGGCTTTCGTGCCGTGTTGCTGGTGACGGAAATCTGCGTGATGGTCTTGGGCTTCACCCTGTTGGGACTGGTCGAAAGCCATGCGGTGTTTGCCTGTTACCCGTTGCTGATCGCGGCCCTGTCCGGCCCGGTTTTGGGCGAAAGCGTGGGCTGGCGCCGATGGGCGGCGATCGGCGTTGGGTTCATCGGGGTAATTATCATTCTTGAGCCGGGCTTTGGCGTGTTCCAGCCGCAGGCGGTGGTGCCATTGATGGCGGCATTGATGTTCGCGCTATACGGGCTGCTGACCCGCTATGTGGCGCGGCGTGATTCGGCGGCGACCTCGTTTTTCTGGACGGGCACGGTTGGCTCGGTGGCGATGACCGCCGTCGGCGCGTGGTTCTGGGAACCGATGAGCGGCCCGGATTGGGGCTGGATGGCGCTTTTGTGCGTGACCGGCGCACTTGGGCATTTCACCTTGATCAAATGCTACGAGGTGGCCGAGGCCAGCGCGGTGCAGCCCTTTGCCTATCTGCAACTGGCCTTTGCCAGTGCACTTGGGCTGATGGTGTTTGGCGAAACGATCCGGCTGAACGTGGCGCTTGGCACGGCGCTGATCGTGGCGGCTGGGCTGTTCACCCTGTGGCGGCAACACCAAAAGGCCGCGCGTTAATCCGATACCGGGCGCAGGGTCGCGCCGATCAGTTCCTGCGAAAACGGCACCGGGTGCGGCGGCTTGCCCAGCCGTGCGCGGTAGACCGGCAGGCTTTCTGCAACGCGCATCACATAGTTGCGGGTTTCACGAAAGGGGATGTGTTCGATCCAGTCGACCACATCCATGTCCCCGACGCGCGGATCGCCACGGTCGTCCATCCATGTCAGGGGACGGCCCGGCCCGGCGTTGTAGCCCGCCGCCATCATCACGACATTGCCATCGAAACGATCCTCCAATCCGGCCAGATAAGCGCTGCCAAGCTGCACATTGTAGGCCCAATCGTTGAACACCCGCGCGCGCGAATGTTCTGACGCACCGATGGTGCGGGCCATATCACTGGCCGTGCCGGGCATCAGCTGCATCAACCCCATGGCACCGGCACCGCTGACGACGCGGTGATCAAACTCGCTTTCGCGGCGGGCGATGGCCAAGGCCAGTTCCATCGGCACGGGCAAGTCCATATCGGTCATCGGGTGCAAGGCATAATAGGGGCCGGGCACAACAACACCGTGCCGCGCGCCCGCCTTGCCGATCATGACTTGCAGGTGCGGTTGCTCCATCCGCTCCAACAAAAGGCCCAGTTGCGTCAGCCCGGTGGCGTCCAGAGTTTCAGCCAGATGCACGAAAAACCGTTCGGCGAGGTTCAATTCGTTCGCGGCAAGGGCCAGAACGGCGGCTTTGTAGACCGACTTTTTGGTGAAATCAGCCTGATCGGGCGCAGGCACCGGATTTTGGCCCGCAAGATCGGGATCAGACGGTAAGCCCGCCTTTTCCGCTGCCAGCAGGCCATAGAAACTGGTTTGATGCGCCGCCCCTTGCGCATATGCAATTTGCGCCCCCTCGGAATCGCCAAGCGCCTCTTGCGCGCGGCCGATCCAATAACCTGCACGCCCCAGTGAAATCGGCGTATCTACAGCGCGACGAAAGCGTTGGAAATGATCCAGTGCCAGTTCAGGCTCGTCCAGATAGGTTAGCGCCAGATACCCCGACAGCCATTCCAGATCGGCAAAAGAAGAGCCATCGACCAGCCCATGCCGCGCGGCCAGCGCATAGGCGGTTTGCGCATCACCCTCGCGCATTTTCGCGCGGGCCAGATACCGTCGCCACCCGGCCCAACGGTCCGGCTCGCCCAAGCCCGCATCAGAACTGCTTTGCTGCAGAATCACGGCAATCGCCTGATCGCTGTCGTTGGTTTTCAAATGCCGGTTAAAGATCGCATGCGCAACCAGAGGGTCCGATGCCAGATCTTCGGACACATCATCAGGCGACAGTGCGCCCGATTCGATCTTTTGACGGGCCTCAGCCACGGCGCGGCGGCCGTCACTGGCAAGCGGCAACATCTGAGCCACATCGCGCAAGCCGCGCCAAAGCGCCATCGAAAGGCGGGTGTCATGGTGCCGCGCCAGAAGATCGCCGTGCCGGGCGATGAACTGATCATGCTCGTCGCTGGACAGGTCCATTGTCAGCCATGCCAGCACCAGCGTCGCCTCAGCCTCGCCTGCGCGGTCCGCGGCCAAAAGCGCGCGGGCATGCGCCAAGGCGCCCAGACCAGTTTGCGGCAAATGACCATCAAAAAAGGACAAAATCTGTGTGTCCGTGCCAGTTTCGGCCAGTGCCCCCTCGCTTTGGCGGCGTAGATACTTCAGCCCCGCCCAATCGTCATGCGCCGCCAAAAAGGCCAGCACCTGATCTGGCGTGCCCTGCCCGTCGCTGAGGCGATACCATTCGATCAGGCTTGAGGCGGCGGGGCCATCGCGCGCGGCCAGACGCGCGGCCACGTCCCATCGCCCAGCCTCCATCGCGTGAAGCGCCGAGGCCAGAGGGCGCGGCGCAATGCGCGCCGGATCGGCGGCCCAGCCCACGGCAGGACCAAACGCCGTTGCGATACCGAGGCCAATGAGGAAACAGAACAGGCGCATGATCTCTTGCATTTCTTGCCAAGGCGAAGGATAGACAGCGCCAGCCTATGCGCGCGCGCGGGCGCCGTCCAATCACAAACCGTCATGGGCGGCGGTCTGTTGCCGCAGGAGGGCCGAAACCAAAGATCGCCGGGGTCGTTCGCGCCCCACCGCGTGACGACAAGAAAGGAGCGTGTCATGTTCAAAGGATCTTTTCCTGCCCTGGTCACGCCGTTCAAGAACGGCGAGCTGGATCTGGACACGCTGAAAA
>DATFJQ010000208.1:0-2624 GCA_035269125.1 Roseovarius sp. | reverse complement strand
TGCCGCCAAGGCCATGACACCTGCCGCAGCAATGACACCTGCAAGGATATCATCCAGCATCACGCCAAGCGAGTCCCCGCGCCGGTCGGCCCATCCAATGGGGCCGGGCTTCCAGATATCGAACAGCCGAAACAGAACGAACGCGGCGATCCAGCCCGGATAAAGCGCGGTCAGCGCTGCACTGGTGTGGGCCGCTCCTACCGAGACCGGCAAGAAAGCCAGCCATTGCCCGGCAACTTCGTCGATCACGATCTCAGACGGATCATGATCATCTTTTCCTTTTGTTTCCAATGATGTGGCCCACCAACCTAAAGCAAACGAAACCATCACGCCTGCACCCAAAAGCCACGGACCACCAAGGACATGCAGGGCCCACGCCGCCGGGATGGCCGCCGCCGAGCCCCAAGTGCCGGGGGCCGGTCGCAGGTGGCCAACATAGAAAAACGTTGCAATCAAATGACTTATGCTCATGTCTTCACCAATATTGCGGTGGCTTGGGCGGCGATGCCTTCCTCGCGACCCGTAAAACCAAGCCGTTCCGAGGTGGTGGCCTTGACGGAAATGCGATCAACCGGCAAGCCAGTGATCGCTGACAGGGCTTGTTGCATCGCTGCGGCATGCGGGCCGATCTTGGGTTGTTCACAGACAAGTGTGACGTCCAAGTGACGGATTTCAAAGCCTTTATCCAACGCCAATTCGACGGCATGGCGCAAAAAGATGTGGCTTTCAGCGCCTTTCCATTGCGGATCGCTTGGCGGGAAGTGGCGGCCGATATCGCCTGCGGCCAGTGCGCCATATATGGCGTCGGTCAACGCGTGCATGCCCACATCCGCATCGGAATGGCCTTGCAGTCCTCGGGTATGGGGTATTTTGACACCACATAAAACCACATGATCGCCCGCGCCGAAACGGTGCACATCATAGCCATTGCCAACGCGTATATCCATTTGATGTTCCAGTATTCTCGTGGCGCGGGAAAAGTCGCCGGAATGGGTGATTTTCAGGTTATCCTCGTCACCGTCAATGATGCGCACGGGGATATTGCTTGCGCGGGCCACCTCGACATCGTCGGCGGCTGTGCCATCAGATTGCCGATGTGCAGACAGGATATCATCGAAGGCAAAGGCTTGCGGCGTTTGTGCGCGAAACAGGCCGGTGCGATCTTGCGTGCCGGAAACCTGCCCGGCATCGCCGCGCCAGAGGGCATCGGTAACGGGCAGGGCAGGTGCCACGGCGCGCGTATCGACAGCCTGAATTTCGGACAGGATGTAAGAAATATGCTGTGGCTTGATGCAACACCGGGCCACATCGTGAATCAAAACATATGAAATGGCCGCGTCGCCCGGTGTCGCGGCCAGATATTCCAACCCGTTGCGCACCGATTGGGCCCGTGTCGCGCCGCCTTTTGTCACCTCAATGCCGTTGGCCGGAGTGTATCTGGACATGTCGTCGGGATGCAGCACCACGACCACCCGGTCCAGCCCGGGCACCGCTTGAAACGCGGCCACCGTCCAATCCATGACAGGCCGGCCCGCCAAGATCTGCCACTGCTTGGGCTGGTCGCCCCCGGCGCGGGTGCCGCGACCTGCGGCGACGATGATGGCGGCGTTTGTCATGGCTCTTGATTACGCGTAGCCCCGAGTAAGCGCAATGCCGGGCTAAAATGCACAAAAATTAATCAAGCGATGGTTTCCTATCACTATTCCGCATTGTAAAGATTGTTAAAAATAACGCCATTGGATAGAACAGCGGCATTGCACAAGGAATAAGCAGTTGACCTCTCTCCTCGCCGACAAGGGCCTGACATCGCCAGTTTTTTTGGCACCGCTTGCGGGAATCACCGATTTGCCGTTCCGCAATTTGGTGGCGCGGTTCGGTGCGGGTCTGGTGGTCAGTGAAATGGTGGCCAGTCAGGAAATGGTGCAGGCCAAACCCGGTGTGCGCGAACGTGCTGAGCTGGGGTTTGGGCTGGACAACACCGCCGTGCAGCTGGCCGGACGCGAGGCGCATTGGATGGCCGAGGCCGCCCGTCAGGTTGAGGCCAACGGCGCAAGGATCATCGACATCAACATGGGCTGTCCCGCCAAAAAGGTCACAAGCGCCAGCGGCGCAGGGGCCAGCGGATCGGCCTTGATGAAAGATCTTGATCACGCGCTAAGCCTGATCGAAGCGGTCGTGGGTGCGGTGGATATCCCCGTCACCCTGAAAACCCGGCTGGGTTGGGATGATGCTTTGATGAACGCGCCGGAATTGGCGCGGCGGGCGGAAAATGCCGGCATCGCGATGATCACCATTCACGGACGCACAAGATGCCAGTTCTACAAGGGGCGTGCGGATTGGGCGGCCATTGCACGAGTGAAGCAGGCCGTGCGCATCCCGGTGATCGCCAATGGCGACATCGTTGACGCGGCGACGGCGCGCAAGGCAATGAACCTGTCGGAGGCTGATGGGGTGATGATCGGGCGCGGCGCGCAAGGGCGGCCTTGGGTGCTGGCGCAGATCGCGGCAGAGGTCTGGGGCACGCCCGCGCCACAGGTGCCGCAAGGCAAGGAATTGGCCGATATGGTCTGTGATCATTACGAAGACATGCTGCGCTTTTACGGGCCGGAGTTGGGCAACCGTGT
>DATFJQ010000207.1:0-18378 GCA_035269125.1 Roseovarius sp. | reverse complement strand
AAGCCGCACAGTGACTTAATAGGGCAAGCCAACATAGTTTTCGGCCAACACGGTTTGCGCGGCCTCACTGCCCGCCAAATAGGCCAGTTCGGCGCGTTGCATCTGCAAATCAAAGGCCGATTGATCGGGAAAGCGGTGCAGCAGGTTGGTCATCGACCAACTGAAGCGCTGGGTTTTCCAGATCCGGGCCAGTGCAGTGACGGAATAGGCCGCAAGCCCGGCCTCGTCGTCCTTGCGATAATGGCGGGTCAGCGCGTGATACAGATACTGCACGTCGCTGGCCGCGGTGTTCAGCCCCTTGGCCCCGGTTGGCGGCACGATATGCGCGGCATCCCCGCACAGAAACATCCGGCCCGATTGCATCGGGTTTGACACGAAGGACCGCAGCGGCGCGATATAGCGCCCGCTCAGCCCGCCGCCGGGCAAGGCATTGGCCACATCTTGGGGCAGGCGGCGGGCCAGTTCCTCCCATATGCGGTCATCTTCCCAGTCGTCAGAGGCGTCCGACAGCGGCACCTGCAAATAATAACGCCCCCGCGCCGCATCCTTGAGCGAGCACAGCGCAAAACCCCGGTGTGATCCGGCATACAGCAATTCATCCACGATCGGGGCGGCGTCCGACGTGACACCAAGCCAGCCGAACGGGAAAATCTGCTCAACCACCTGTGCCGCATCGTCGGGAATTTCCTTGCGACACGGCCCGTGAAAGCCATCGCAGCCGGCGATGAAATCGCAATCCAGCCGGTTCATCTTGCCGCCGTGCAGGAAGGTCAGGAACGGCTGATCGCTGTCAATGTCGTGTGGTTTCATGCCTGCGCATCCATGCAATGTGGTCAGCCCCAAGGCATCCCGCGCGGCATAAAGATCGGCGGTGATGTTTTCCTGACCGTAAAGGGCTACTGCGCTGTTCGTCAGAGCCTTTAGGTCGATGCGAAAGTCTTGGCCGTTGCCCGCCAGACGGATGCCGTCATGCATCATCCCGCCCTCATGCAAAGACGCGCCGACACCGGCCTCGTGCAGCAGATCAACCAGCCCGCGTTCCAGCACAGCGGCCCGCACGCGCGACAATACTTCGTCGCGTTCATAGCGTTCCAGAATGATGGTTTCGATACCTTGAGTGTGCAGCAATTGCGCCAGCAAAAGGCCTGCGGGCCCGCCACCTACGATGGCTACCTGAGTGCGCATGACGTCCTCCTTCCGCCTGATCGGTTGCCCTAAGGTAAATGATCGCGCCGCAGGCCGTAAATGATCTGGCGCAAACCGGCGCAGGGCAGGACTTGGCAAAGCGATGTCAGCGCGGCAGGTTTCGCCCCGCTTGGCGATGCACGGCGTTAGGCTTGACCCAGCCGGATATGCGCCATGATCTGGCCGTGGTCCGAGGCTAGTTTGTTATAGGGCGCTTCTGGGTGTGATCCGTCGGTCAAATGGTCGTTGAAGGCGCTGAAATAGGTCATCTCACCAATTCGGGCCGGGTGATCGGGGTGAAAATCGCGGCTCAGGTATATCTGGTCGATGGATTCGAACACCCCGCCGAACGCGGTGGTATAAACCATATCCCGCAGGGATTTGCGCACGAACAACCGCTCGGCGGACTGCAGGCGCACGCGTTCCACGTCCTCGGTGATCTGTTCGTTTTCTTCGTCTGAATACCGGTCGCCGCCGCTTTCGGCGTCATGGCGCAGCATCCACGCATAGTTTTTGAACGGCGCGTCGCCGGTTACGATTTCCGAACTGACCGCATGTTCGCCATCGTTGAAATCCCCCAGCACCATCACCGGGTGGCCCTGCTGAATTTCCGCCACGATCTCGCGGCGCAGCACCCAAGCTTCGGCCATGCGGCGCAGGGCGGCGCGTAGGCTGCCCATGGCCCGGCCCACGGGGTCATAGCGTGTCAGGTCTTCTTCGGGGGCATAGCTGGCCCCCTCAGGCGTGATGTATTCGCCCAGTTTCGATTTCAGGTGGCAGTTGAACACGGTGATCACTTGCCCGCCCACCGGCACGCGCGCCTTGAGGATCGGGCGCGAGAGGCGGCGGATGGTGTACTGCCCGGCCTCGTCGCGCGGCAAGCCGCGCAGGGGTTGGAACGGGATCACCAAGGGCGTGTCCAGATCCTGTATAACCTCGGGCGTGCCCTGAAACCCAAAGCGCGACAGGATCGCCAGACCGGGCCGCCGTTCGCCGGGCACGCCCTGATCGGCGGCATTGGGCGCAAAGGCCAGCGCGGCCTCGTCATAGGGTTCGACCTTGAGTTTGCGGAAAATCACCTTGCGGTGATACCGCTTTGAGCGGTCGGGCACGGTGGCGGCGTTCAACGCGGTCGCGCGCTGATTGGTTTCGGCAATCACCGCGCGCAATGCGTCCTCGTCAAAAATTTCCTGAAACCCTACGATATCGGCGTTCATCGACAAAAGCTGATCGGCCATCCAATCCTCTTTCCACGCGTATTCTTCGGGCGTGTAGCTTTGGAACCGATAGTATTCCTGATCCGGGCCAATCAGGTTTTTGACGTTGAAACTGGCAATCGTGAACTCGGTCATGGGGCACTCCGGTGTGCGGGGGTTAAAGGCTGATGTCCAGCGCGCGGCGGAACATGGCGGCGTCGACATTGCCGCCCGATATGGTGCAGATCACCGCATCACCGGCGATTTGGTCGGGCCGAAACAGGGCGGCGGCCAGCGCCACAGCGCCGCCGGGTTCGGCCACCACCTTGAGCCGCTCAAACGCCAGCTTCATGGCGCGCAGCGCCTCGTCCTCGGAGACGGTCAGGCCGGGGCCGCATAACCGCTGCATGATCGGAAAGGTCAACTGCCCCGGTTGCGGCGTGACGATGGCATCGCATATCCCGCCCGAGGCGCGCGCATTGGCCACGATCCGCCCCTCGGCCAGCGAGCGCGCGGTATCATCAAAATCTTCCGGCTCGCAGGGGCGGACGCGCATTTGGGGGGCTTCGGCCTCAAGTGCTAGTGCTATGCCAGCGGTCAGCCCGCCGCCGCCACAGCAGGTCAGCACATCTGCGCTTGTCACGCCTTGGGCGCGGGCTTGTTCGGCGATCTCAAGCCCGCAGGTGCCTTGCCCGGCAATCACTTGCGGTTCGTCATAGGGTTTGATCAGGGACAGGCCGCGCTCGGCGGTCAGCTTTTTGCCGATTTCCTCGCGGTTTTCGCCGCCCGCGCGGTCATACAGAACCACCTCGGCCCCGAGCGCACGGGTGTTGTCGATCTTCATGCGCGGCGCATCGGCGGGCATGATGATCACCGCAGGCACGCCGTATTCCCGCGCCGCCAAGGCCACGCCCTGCGCGTGGTTGCCGCTGGAAAAGGCGATGACGCCCCGCGCGCGGGTTGCATCATCCAGCGCCGACACCGCCGACCGCCCGCCGCGATACTTGAAACTGCCAGTGTGTTGCAGGCATTCGGACTTAACCAGAACCTTGCGGCCCGCGATTTCGTCCAGAAAGGGTGAGGACAAAAGCGGCGTGCGCCGGGCATGACCCTTGAGCCGGTCCGCCGCTGCGCGGATCATTGCGATGTCACTCATGCGCTGGTCTCCAACAGGGCACGGATCGCGCCCAAACCCTCAGGTTCATCCAGAAACGGCACATGGCCGCGATCGGGTATGGTGGCAGTGATCAGGCCAGGATGCCGGTCTGCCATGCGCGCGACCGTTTCAGCGCTCAGCAGGTCCGAATTTTCGCCCCGGATCACCGCCAGCGGGGTGTGCTTCAGCGCGTCGAACAATTGCCACAGGTCTGGTGCCTCGCCCACGCCGGCCTGACCGATCAGCGCATCGCGCAGCTTGGGGTCATAGCGCAGGGCCAGCCCGCCGCCGGGTTGTTCGCTAAACATCGCCTCGGCCTGCGCGCGCCAACGGGTCAGCGGCACGCCGGGAAATTGCGCCGCGCTGACCGCTTGCAGCGCTTGTGCCGCCTCATCCAGCGTTGCCGCATTGGGCGGCTTGCCCACGTAATCCATGATCCGCTCTAACCCTGTCGCGGTGACCTCGGGGCCGATATCGTTCAGCACCACAGCGGCCAGCCTGTTGGCATGGCCCGCGGCCAGTGCCATGGCAATCAGCCCCCCGCGCGAGGTGCCAAGGATTGTCACCCGGTCCAGCCCCAGATGATCCAGCAGTTCGATCACGTCCTGAGCCTCGCGCAGGATGCTGTAATTCATGAACTCGGGGTCATGGTCCGATTGTCCGCGCCCGCGATAATCCAGCCGCAACAGCCGCATATCCGCCAGATGCGGCGCGACGAAATCGAAATCACGGGCGTTTCGCGTCAGCCCGGCAAGGCACAAGACCGGGCGGCCCGTGCCCGCATCCTCGAAATACAGCTTTAGCCCGTCGGATGTGGTGAAATACGCCATTTCAACCCTCTGCCAGTGCCGGAATGCCCGACAGATCGTTCAACACATGATGGGGCCGCGCGGGCAGACGATCCACCGGATCGCTCGCGCGGTTGACCCAAGCGGTGGTAAACCCATAGCCCGCCGCCGCTGCCGCGTCCCAGCCGTTGGAGGAGACGAACAACACCTCATCACGCGCACAGCCAAACCGTTGGCCCACCAGATCATAGACCACGCTTGCAGGTTTGAAGACGCCCACCTGTTCGACCGACAGCACATCATCCAACAGATCACCCACCCCGGCCGAGGCAACCGCCCCCTCCAGCATCGCGGGCGACCCGTTGGACAAGATCGCCGTGGCTTTGCCCTGCGCCTTCAGGGCTTGTAGCATTTGCGGCACTTCCGGGTAGGCGGCCAGTTCCCAATATAGCTGCAACAGGCGCTCGCGCAGATCGGCATCGCCGTCCAGCCCGCTGGCCTCAAGCGCCCAGTCCAGCCCATCCTGCGTGACCTGCCAGAAATCGCAGTGCTGGCCCATCACCGCGCGCAGCCACGTGTATTGCAATTGTTTCAGGCGCCAATGTTCGGCGATGTGCGGCCAATGCTTGGCAAAGCGGTCGCGGCCCGGCTCATTTGCGGCGATGCGCGCGGCGGCGGCCACATCGAACAAGGTGCCATAGGCATCGAAAATACAGGTTGTGATCGGCATCGCGCCCTCCGGTCTGATGCGCGGACACTGGCACGGATCGCCCGGCGCGGAAAGCCCCCTGCGCGGCCCTGATCACGGCGATTTTCTGGGGCCGGGTAGATGGTTTGCAATCGCTTGCGTGAATCACTACGTTGATTGCCGATACGCATCAAGCACCCGCGCCGAGCGCGGCCTTGCAAACTCACACCCCCCTTCAAAACGATAGGAAAACGCATGACGCAAGTCAAAGAGGGCGACACCGTCCGCATTCACTATACCGGCACGCTGAACGACGGTGCAACCTTCGACAGTTCCGAAGGCCGCGACCCTTTGGAATTCACCGTGGGGTCGGGCCAGATCATCCCCGGTCTTGACAAGGCGATGCCCGGCATGGCCGTCGGCGAAAAGAAAACCGTCGAGGTTCCTGCGGATGAGGCCTATGGCCAGCCCGACCCGAACGCACATCAAGCCGTGCCGCGCGCCGAAATTCCCGACGATATCCCGCTGGAGCTGGGCACGCAGTTGCAGGTTCAGACACCGCAGGGCCAAGTCATGCCCGTGACCGTGGTCGAAGTCACCGAAGAGCAAGTGACGCTTGACGCCAACCACCCGCTGGCCGGCAAAGACCTGACCTTTGCGATCGAACTGGTCGAAATCGCCTAAAGGTATCTGCCGATCAAGTGATCACACAAGCGCGCGCGGGGGGCTGCCCTGCGCGCGCTTTTCTTTTGGCTGCGGTGCGATAGGCTAGGTGTGAACAAGCCCGGAGCGTCGCATGTCCACACCACCGCCCACCGAAAAGCTGCTGAGCCGTATCCGTGGCCTGCAAGATGAGCTTGAGCAGGAATACGCCCGCCGCCGGGCGCAGTTTCGCTATAGCCTAAAAAATGGCCGCGTGGTGTTTGAGGCCGAGATGCGCCGCCGGCATCGCGAATTTCGCGTGCGCCTTGGCACCTTTCTGCGCAACACACGCCCGATGGTGGTGCTAAGCGCGCCGGTGATCTACAGCCTGATCGTGCCGTTCGTGTTGCTTGATCTGTTCGTGACGCTGTATCAAGCTGTATGTTTTCCGGTGTATCGTATCGAAAAAGTAAAGCGCGCCGATTTCATCCGGGTGGATCGCCATCATCTGGCCTATCTGAACGCCTTGCAAAAACTGAACTGCGTGTATTGCGGCTATTGCAATGGGTTGATCGGCTATGTGCAGGAAATCGCAGGCCGGACCGAGGCCTATTGGTGCCCTATCAAGCACGCCGCCCGCATCGGCGCGCATCACGCTTATTATGCGCAATTCGTAGATTACGGCGATGCCGAAGGATTTGCTGGCGGGTTAAAGACCTCGCGCAAACATGTGACGCGCGTCGGATTGTCAGGGTTTGATGGTGAAGGGCAGGGGAAAGACTAAGCCCGCTTCGGCCCAGTATGCGCAGGCTATCCCTTGCGGCGCAGGCGGATCACCACGTCGACGCTGGCAATCTCTGCCCCGTCGGGCGCGTCGGGCAAGCGGGCGATTTCCAGTTGATCGGAGGGCGCGTCGCTCAGGCGGTTTTCATCTTCCCAGAAGAAATGCGGATGATCGTGCGTGTTGGTGTCGAAATAGCTTTTCGACCCATCAACCGTCACTTCTTGGATCAAGCCCGCATCGCAAAATGCGCGCAGCGTGTTGTAAACCGTAGCCAGCGAAACCCGCTCTCCACGCTTTTGCACTTCGGTAAACAGGCTTTCGGCTGTGACGTGGCGATGCTGACCGTCACCCACAAGCAATTCGGCAAGCGTGACGCGCTGACGTGTCGGGCGCAGCCCTGCTTGGCTAAGCCACTTGGATCCTTTGGTCGTCGCTTCCGCGTGCATTTCGGCCTCAATTCTAGAACTATTGCACAATATAGGGTGCACGGGGGCATGATTTCAAATAAATTTCAGTCGCGTCTTTGCGCACCGCGCTCGTTCGACATGCTTGCAAGCGGGTTTGGGGCGGTGATACAGGAGGCGCGACCGTTTGAAAATATCAACGAAAGGGGCCGCCTGCATGGCCGACTACCCACGCAGTTTCGACCGCGACGACCTTCTGAAATGCGCACGGGGCGAGCTTTTCGGCCCCGGCAATGCGCAACTTCCCGAACCACCGATGCTGATGATGGACCGCATTACCGACATTTCCGGCGATGGCGGGGCACATGGCAAAGGCCATGTGGTGGCCGAATTCGATATCACGCCCGATCTTTGGTTTTTTGAGTGTCACTTTCCCGGCAACCCGATCATGCCGGGCTGTTTGGGCCTTGATGGGCTGTGGCAGCTGACCGGCTTTAATCTGGGCTGGCGTGGCTGGCAGGGGCGCGGCTATGCCCTTGGTGTGGGCGAGGTCAAGCTGACCGGCATGGTGCGTCCCGACCGCAAGATGCTAACCTATTACGTGGATTTCACGAAGGCCGTGCAAACCAGACGCCTGACAATGGGCGTGGCCGATGGCCGGGTCGAAGCGGATGGCGATGTGATTTATCAGGTCAAAGATATGAAAGTGGCGCTGTCCGAAAACTGAGGCCGGACCAACGGGACTGGCCAAAGACAAAGCACAGGCAAAGCAAGGAGTGCGCAATATGCGTCGCGTCGTCGTAACAGGGCTGGGGATCGTGTCCAGCATCGGCAACAATGCCACCGAAGTTCTGGCCGCGCTGAAGGCTGGCACATCGGGCATCACCGCCAACGAGTCGATGAAAGAGCACGGCTTTCGCAGCCAGATCGCGGGCGCCGTCGATCTGGACGTGTCCGACCACGTCGACAAACGCACCCTGCGGTTCATGGGGCCGGGGGCAGCCTATGCCCATATCGCCATGGGGCAGGCGATTGCCGATGCCGGTCTTGAGCAAAAAGACGTCGCCAATCCGCGCACCGGGTTGGTGGCCGGATCGGGCGGGCCGTCCACCTCGGCCATGCTGGCCGCGCATCAGACGGTGCTGGAAAAAGGCAGCCCGAAACGCATCGGGCCGTTCGCCGTCCCAAAGTGCATGTCTTCGACAATCTCGGCCAACCTGTCCACGGCCTACCAGATCAAGGGTATCAACTATTCGATCACGTCGGCCTGTTCGACCTCGTTGCATTGCATCGGCAATGCCGCCGAACAGATCATGATGGGCAAGCAAGACATCATGTTCGCTGGTGGCGGTGAGGAACTGGACTGGACCCTGTCATGTTTGTTTGACGCGATGGGCGCGATGTCGAGCAAGTATAACGACACCCCCGAACTGGCCAGCCGCGCTTTTGACGCCGATCGTGATGGTTTCGTCATCTCGGGTGGTGGTGGCATGGTCGTGCTGGAAGACCTTGACCATGCCCTTGCGCGCGGTGCGAAAATCTATGCCGAAGTGACAGGATACGCCGCCACCTCGGACGGGCATGACATGGTCGCCCCCTCGGGCGAGGGCGGCGAGCGCGCGATGCGCCTAGCCCTCAGCACCCTGCCGCAAGACCGCAAGGTGGGCTATATCAACGCGCATGGCACCTCGACCCCCGTGGGGGACGTGGGCGAGGTCGAGGCCGTGCGCCGCGTCTTTGGCGAGGGCAGCACCCCGCTGATCAGCTCGACCAAGTCGATGACGGGCCATAGTCAAGGCGCCACCGGTGCCCAAGAGGCGATCTATTGCCTGCTGGCGCTGGAGCATGATTTCATCATCCCGTCGATCAATGTGGCCACGCTGGACCCGGCCATTCACGCCAATGAAATCGCAACCGCCCGTGTCGACAATGCCGGGTTGGACACGGTGATGACCAACAGTTTCGGCTTTGGCGGCACCAATGGGTCCATGCTTCTTAGCAAATATCACGGATAATTTGACATGAGCAATTCAATGCAGGGCAAACGCGGCCTGATCATGGGGGTGGCCAATGAGCGCTCCATCGCGTGGGGTATCGCCAAGGCGATGCACGACGCCGGGGCCGAGCTGGCCTTTACCTATCAAGGCGATGCCTTTGGCAAACGGGTGCAGCCGCTGGCCGAAAGCCTTGGGTCAAGTATCCTGTTGGATATGGACGTGACCGATGACGCGTCGATGGACGCGGGCTTTGCGGAACTGGCCGAAACTTGGCCGACGATTGATTTTCTGGTGCATGCCATCGCCTATTCGGACAAATCCGAACTGACGGGCCGCTTCATCAACACCAGTCGCAAGAATTTCAAGCACAGCCTTGAAATTTCGGCCTATTCCTTCATCGACGTGGCGCGCCGCGCCTATCCGATGATGCGCGACAATGGCGGCACCTTGTTGACGATGACCTATCAGGGTTCGAACAAGGTTGTGCCCAATTACAACGTGATGGGCGTCGCCAAGGCGGCGCTGGAATCGGCCACCCGCTATCTGGCCAACGATCTTGGCCCCGAAGGTATCCGCGTGAACGCTATTTCCCCCGGCCCGATGAAAACGCTGGCGGGCGCGGCCATAGGTGGGGCGCGCAAGACCTACAAGCATACGGATGTGAACGCCCCCCTGCGCGCCAATGCCACGCTTGAGGCGATTGGCGGCACAGCAGTTTATCTGGCGTCTGATGCAGGCGCCTGCACCAGCGGCGAGGTCATCCATGTCGATGGCGGCTATCACGTGCTGGGCATGCCGCAGGCCGAAAACCTTTGATTTCAGATCAGGCTGCGTGTTCCGCGCGGCCTGATAGCAAGCCTCTATGTGAATTTGTAGCGCTGTGTTACAGTGATGGTTCCGACCTTATTGAGGTTATGGGCAAGACCACCCGTCGTGAATCTGAACGTTCATAGAAAGGGCGGTGCCATGAGATCAGTTATTTTTGTGTTCGTTTTTTCTAGTGTCAGTGCAACGCCTGTCGTTGCCCAATATGTGACCATCGATACGCTTATTCCAACGCTTGACTACCCCGAGCCTGATCCGGTTGTCACACCTGTAACGGGAGATACCGGCCGTCTTTGAGGTGCAAACCATCGGTCGGCTCCAAATCTGACCAGCCCGGGCAGGGGCCTTAGAACCATTGCCCGGGTTCCATCAAGCCAAGGTCCAGCAACTGCCGGGAATGCCATTCGAACTGGGCCGAGTTGTGCCATTTGAAGGTCTCGATATCGAAGGTCGAGCCGGGGTTGCGTTTGAGCGCCTTGGCCGTGCGAAACGATGCGATCGCCGCCGTCAGGTTGTTGTGCCACGGGCAGGCGTAGGTGTTGTATTCGGCGTCGGAAAACGTGTGATCTTTACGCAGGGTCAGGCCGGGTTTGGCCTTGAACAGGGCGATCCGGTCGATCTTGCGGCGCGGGGCCGGGATATGTTCCTCATAGCGCCAGCGCAGGCCGCCGTAAAAATCCAGTTGCCGTTCTTTCGGGTGGTCGTGATTGTCGGGGTCTTTGCGCGCCAGCGCGTAATAACCCGATTTGTCCATATGCGCGTCTTCCAGCGACACGGCATTGGGGTGACGGCCCAGATCCCCGGCATACAAATCAATGACATAACTCAGCATCGAATCGCGCCGTTCTTCGGTGTGAAAGGCCAGCATCTCGCCCACTGTGCGTGTTTCGCAAAATGGGTAGAACAGATATTCACCATTGAAACAGTAATACATCCAAAGCCCCGGCGCGGCCTGGCTTATCTGGTTGACCGCCCCGGCGAAATCGCCGGTGGCCACAATGCTGTGGGTGATGCGATGCACCTTCGCGGCCACATCATCGGCCAGCGAAAACCCCTCGGGCATCAGGGCCAGCACAGATGCGAACCCGCAATCCAGATGATGGCGCATGGTGCTGTTTACTTCGATATCGTCCTCGACCAGCACAATTGCCACCGGCCCTTTGGCAAGCGCCGTGCCGCCGCCGCGCGCCACAAACTCCTCAAGGCTGTCAAACTGCATCTTCGTCCCCGGTTTTTCTGGTAAAGTCGGGCAATTCGGCGCGCATTGCAAGACACCCCAGACATGATGTAGGACGCGCCCTTGTAACAAGGCAGGAGCTGCGCGGATGTCGGACCCCAAAAAGCTGTTCATCAAGACCTATGGTTGCCAGATGAATGTCTATGACAGCGAACGCATGGCCGAGGCCATGGGCGGCGCGGGCTATGTCGAAACCGACAGCCCCGATGATGCCGACATGATTTTGCTGAACACGTGCCATATCCGCGAAAAGGCCGCCGAAAAGGTCTATTCCGAACTGGGCCGGTTCCGGGCGCTCAAGGATGAAAACCCCGATCTGAAAATCGGCGTGGCGGGCTGTGTCGCGCAGGCCGAGGGGCAAGAGATCATGCGCCGCCAGCCGCTGGTCGATCTGGTTGTCGGCCCACAATCCTATCACCGCCTGCCGCAGATGGAGGCCAAGACGCGGGCCGGTGAAAAGGCGCTGGATACCGATTTTCCGCTGGATGACAAGTTTGAGGCGCTGAAAACCCGTGGCCCCAAGGCCAAGCGCGGCCCCACCGCCTTTCTGACTGTGCAGGAAGGCTGCGATAAATTCTGCGCGTTCTGCGTTGTGCCCTACACCCGCGGCGCCGAGGCCAGCCGTCCCGCCGCCCGTATCGTGGATGAAGCCCGCGAACTGGTGGATCGTGGCGTGCGTGAAATCACTTTGCTGGGCCAGAACGTCAACGCCTATCACGGCCAAGGCCCCGATGGGGCGGACTGGTCGCTTGCACGGCTGATCTGGGAGTTGAACAAGATCGACGGGTTGCAGCGCATCCGTTTCACCACCTCGCATCCCAATGACATGACCGATGATCTGATCGAGGCGCATGGCACCTGTGAAAAACTGATGCCTTACCTGCATTTGCCCGTGCAATCGGGCAGTGACCGTATCCTCAAGCGGATGAACCGCAAACACACCGCCGAGGAATACATCCGCCTGATCGAACGCATCCGCGCCGCGCGGCCTGATATCCTGATGTCGGGCGATTTCATCGTCGGCTTCCCGGAAGAGACCGAGGCGGATTTTCGGGCTACGATGGACCTGATCGAAGAGGTCAAATACGGCTATGCTTATTCCTTCAAATATTCGACCCGCCCCGGCACCCCGGCTGCCGAGCGCGCGCAACTGGACGAAGATGTGAAAACCGAGCGCCTGCATCGCCTGCAAGACCGGATCACCCATCACCAACGCGCCATTCAGGATGCCATGGTTGGCCGCACGGTTGGCGTTTTGTTCGAAAAGCCGGGGCGCTTGCCGGGGCAAATGGTTGGGAAGTCCGATTACCTGCACGCGGTGCATGTGGCTGACTGTGACCTGAATGCCGGCGATCTGGCGCAGGTGGAAATCACCGAAAGCGGCTCGAATTCCTTGGCGGGGCGTCTGGTCGTATGACCAGATCAGGAGTGCGCTGCGCGCGGGCATTGACCCGCAGCGCGCAGCCTTTTGTGCGCGCCTCTTGGTATTGTTTCCCGATAGGACACAATATCTGGTGAATTCTCCTTCACATTAAAGCTAAACTTGCTAAACTACGCTGATAATCCGGCGTAGACGGTGCCTGCTCACCCGCGTCGGACGACTGGGGGAACTGGTGAAAAGGGGCGGTACCATTATGAAAGTTAAATCAATTGCAATATCCCGTGTTCTGGGAGGGCTTGCTGCCGTTGCCCTTGGGCTTGCGGCCATGGCCGAAGCCGGGCTGGCACAGCAAGGGCAGCGTGTGATCAAGGGCGAGCGCTATGTCCCCACCATCTGGGTCGATCCGGATGGCTGTGAACATTGGGTCATGGATGACGGCGTCGAAGGGTATATGACGCCGCATGTCTCGCGGCAGGGCGTCCCGGTGTGCCGCACGATGAATCATTGCGGCACCTTGAATACAGATCAGTATTTCGCAACCGACAGCGCCCGCCTTAGCGGTTCGGCACGGCAAAGCCTGCAAAGCTTCTTCCAGAAAACCGGTGCCGTTTCTTACACGATCGTCGGACACACCGACAGCCGGGCATCTGATCAATACAACATGAACCTGTCCTACCGTCGCGCCAATGCCGTGGCCGGTGTTGCGCGCTCCATGGGCGCCCGCATTGCCGATGTGCGCGGCTATGGCGAACGTATGCCGAAAGCCTCGAACACCACGGCTGAAGGCATGGCGCAAAACCGTCGCGTTGAAATCATGTGCTGGCGTTAAGGGGAAAAATTATGAAACTGTTAAAAATTGTAAGTGTCTTCCCCGTTCTCGGGCTTTTGGCCGCCTGTGGTCACGGAAGCGTTGGCCCAGATAAAACCACGGATCGTGGGACCGACAAAAAGCACCTTAGCCAACTTCAGGCCGGCATCTGGGTGGACCCCAATGGCTGCGATCACTGGATCATCGACGATGGTGTCGAAGGCTACCTGTCGCAGCGTCTGGACAAATACGGCAAGCCCGTGTGCTCGGGCACCGCACCGCCCACGGTGGCGACGGGGGATTTCAAAGGCGGGTCCACGGGCCTGATCGGCGATCCGTTTTGATAATGTCGACCATGACGCAAAATCAGCCGCAGGCCACTTGCCTGCGGCTTTTTTTGTCTCATATCCATGACAATCGGCACCCGGTGCTTGCGCCGGACCCGGCAACTTGGCACGCTTCCCCAACACCTTTTGCGCAGGAGATCTGATTGGTCACCACCCAGCTGCCCCCGTCGCCCGGCCCCGAGACATTGCACGAACAGGCCGTCGAATTTCCCGACAATCGTCTGCTGATTGATCTGTGCGGCGAATATGATCGCAACTTGGCCGATATCGAACGCGCCTTGGGTGTTCAGATCCTGCGCCGGGGCAATCACTTGGTCGTCATGGGGGGCGAAGCCGAAACCGCCGAAGCGGTCGAGGTGCTGCGCGCCCTGTATCAACGGCTGGAAACCGGCAAGGCCGTCGAATCAGCCGATGTCGACCGCGAATTGCGCATGGGCAATGACAGCGCCCAGACTGGCACGCGCGACGGCGATCAGCTTGAAATGTTCAAGGGTGGCCGGGTTGAAATCAAAACCCGCAAGAAACTTGTCGAACCGCGCACCGATGCGCAAAAGGCCTATGTGCAATCACTGTTCGGCAATGAACTGGCCTTTGGTATCGGCCCGGCTGGGACCGGAAAAACCTATCTGGCCGTCGCTGTGGGTGTGTCAATGTTCATCGAAGGTCATGTCGATCGGATCATCCTGTCGCGCCCCGCGGTCGAAGCGGGCGAAAAGCTGGGCTACCTGCCCGGCGACATGAAAGACAAGGTCGACCCTTACATGCAGCCGCTTTACGATGCGCTGAATGATTTCCTGCCGGGCAAACAATTGGCCAAATTGATCGAGGAAAAACGCATCGAAATCGCGCCGCTGGCGTTCATGCGAGGCCGCACATTGGCCAATGCCTTTGTCGTGCTCGATGAGGCGCAGAACGCCACGTCGATGCAGATGAAAATGTTCCTCACACGGTTGGGTGAAGGTTCGCGCATGGTGATCACCGGCGACCGCAGCCAAGTCGACCTGCCGCGCGGGGTGACCAGCGGCTTGCACGATGCCGAACGCTTGCTGGCCAAGATCCCAAATATCGCGTTCAATTACTTCACCGCGCGCGACGTGGTTCGGCATCCTCTTGTCGCGGCCATCATCGAAGCCTATGAGGCCGACAGCGCAGCGGGATAACACCTCAGCGCAAGGGCACAGCCTGCCCTTCTTTTGTTTTGAAATATCCCGGGGGTCCGGGGGCTGGCCCCCGGCGACAGGCCACATGCTGACCGACACGATCATCGAAGACGACCGCTGGCAAACCGCCGATCTGCCTGCCTTGGCCGAACGCGCGGCGCAGGCCACGTTACGACACCTGTCACTGAACCCCGCTGAATGGGAGATCGCGGTGCTGGGCTGTGATGATGCGCGCATTGCCGCGCTCAACGCCGATTTTCGCGGCAAACCCCAGCCCACCAATGTCCTCAGCTGGCCCGAGGATGACCTCGGCCCCGATGTGCCGGGCGGCATGCCCGCGCCGCCCACGCCAGAGGGCGGCAAGGGGGCGTCGCACCTGGGGGATGTCGCCATTGCCTTTGACACCTGCCAGCACGAGGCGCGCGAGTTCGGCAAACCCGCCGCTGATCACATCACCCATCTGATCGTGCATGCGGTGCTGCATTTGCTGGGTTACGACCATATCCGTGACCAAGATGCCACCTTGATGGAAGAAACTGAGGTGGCCATACTTGGCAAACTTGGGGTTGCTGACCCATATTAGTATCGTAGCGGGCCACATGACGGCCTTCGTGACCACTGGAAAAAGAGACAATGGGCGACAGTACAGACGACTCCTCTATCGCGGCGCACAGCGCGCAGTCCGAAATCGGGCATGACGAAGACGAGGAACAGGGTGGTTTTTTCCGCCGCATTATTGGGGCGTTCAGCCCCTCTGACGAAAGCGAAGTCACCGAAGATCAGGCCGACAATCCGGTAGCGCATAGCGTTCCGGGGTTGCGAAACTTGCGGGACATGGCGGTCGAGGATGTGGCCATACCCAAGGCCGAGATTGTCTCGGCCCCGGTGACTGTCAGCAAGGACGATCTTGTCGATCTCTTTCGCGACAGCGGCATGAGCCGCCTTCCGGTCTTTGACGGAACGCTGGACACGCCCATTGGTATGATCCACCTCAAGGATTTTGCCCTGCGCCATGGGTTCAACGGGCAGGCGGCGCAATCCGACTTTTGTCTGAAACAGATGCTGCGGCCCTTGCTGTTCGTGCCGCCCTCGATGCCAATTGGCGTGCTTTTGCAAAAAATGCAGGCCGAACGGCGCCACATGGCGCTGGTGATCGACGAATATGGCGGCGTTGACGGGCTGGTGACCATCGAGGATCTGATCGAACAGGTTGTTGGTGAGATCGAGGATGAACATGATGTCGACGACGATCAGTATTACACCCGTGAAAGCCCCGGCTGTTATCTGGCCGTCGCCAAAACCCCGCTGGAAGAGTTCGAACAGGAAATCGGCCTGTCGTTGACCGACACCGAAGAGGTTGACGAAGAAGAGATCGACACATTGGGCGGGCTGGTCTTCATGCTGTTGGGCCGTGTGCCGGTGCGTGGTGAAGTCGTCGAACACCCCTCGGGCGCGGTGATCGAGGTGATCGAGGCCGACCCCCGCCGCATCAAGCGCCTGCGCGTGCGCTTGCCCGGCCATACGGATGGCTGAAAACCGCGCGATTGGCCTTGTGCGCCGCGCCGCCGCCCTGCGGGCACGCTATCGCCTGCCGCTGGTGGCCGGGCTTGGGGCGCTGGCCGGGCTGGGGCAGGCGCCATGGGGGCTGTGGCCGCTGAGCATTGCGGCGCTGGCGGCGATCTACGCCCTGTTCACGGTCGCCACGGGTTGGCGGCGCGCCGCCGTGCTGGGCTGGGCCGCTGGAACAGGCTATTTCGCCCTGTCGCTCAGTTGGATCATCGAGCCGTTTTTGGTCGATGTGGCGCGCCACGGCTGGATGGCGCCTTTTGCGCTGATCGGGCTAAGCGGCGGGTTGGCCCTGTTTTGGGCGGCGGGCTTTGCCCTTGCCCGCGCCACGCGCGCGCGCGCGCTTGGCTTTGTCGCCGCGCTGACACTGTCTGAGGCCGCGCGCACCTACCTTCTGACAGGCTTTCCTTGGGCGCAAACGGGCCACGCCCTGATCGACACCGCATGGCTTGGCTGGGCCGCGTTTGGCGGGGCGCTTGTCTTGTCGGCATTTGCCTTGGCTGGCGCAGCGGCACTTTGGCACGTGTTGAGCGGCCCGCGCCTGCCCGCCGCCGCCACACTTCTGGTGCTGGCTGCGTTTTATGCGGGCGGCACGGCGTTGACGCCGCTGCCGCATACCCCGCCCGACGCGCCTGTGGTGCGGCTGATCCAGCCCAACGCGCCGCAGCATCAGAAATGGGATCCGGCCCATGTTCAAACCTTCTTTGATCGGCAGATCGCCTTTACGGCTGATGGCGCGGATCGTCCGCGCCCCGATCTGATCGTTTGGCCGGAAACGGCGGTGCCGACCTTGCTGCACCGTGCGCAACCCAGCTTTGATGCGATCTCAAGGGCGGCGGGCCCGGTGCCGGTGGTGTTGGGCCTGCAACGCACCGATGGGCTGCGCTACTATAATTCGCTTGTGGTTCTGGATGAGGCGGGCAAGCCGACGGCGGTCTATGACAAACATCATCTTGTGCCCTTCGGGGAATACATCCCCTTTGGCAATCAGCTTCAGCGTCTTGGGGTCGGGGCCTTTGCCGCTCAGCAGGGGCATGGCTATTCTGCCGGTCCTGGCGCACAGGTGATCCGCTTGGGCGATCTGGGGCAGGCCTTGCCGCTGATTTGCTACGAAGGGGTTTTCCCGCAGGATTTACGCGCCGCGCCCACGCGCCCGGATATGCTGTTGCTGATCACCAATGACGCGTGGTTCGGGCAGGTCTCGGGGCCGTATCAGCATCTGGCGCAGGCGCGCTTGCGCAGCGTTGAACAGGGCCTACCGATGATCCGGGTGGCCAACACCGGCATTTCCGCCATGATCGACCCGGCGGGCCGTGTGATCGCGTCGCTGCCTTTGGGGCAGGCGGGCTGGCGCGACTTGCCGCTGCCCGCACCGCTGTCGCCGACGCTTTATGCGCGAACGGGGGATTGGCCTGTCATACTCTTGGCTTTGCTGACGCTGTCGTTGTGCTTTGTGCGAAACAGGCGCGCGGTGCCCGTCAGATAGCGATTGACGCGCCCCTGACACCCGCGTAACCAACTGCAACCCGTCACAACGGCTTCCTGGCGTGACGGCAGACATCAATGGAGCACCAAACACATGTCCCGACAGAATTATATCTTTACCTCCGAATCCGTTTCGGAGGGCCACCCCGATAAGGTCTGTGACCGGATTTCGGATGCCATCCTTGACGCGTTGATTGCCGAGGAACCCAACGCCCGCGTGGCCGCCGAAACCTTTGCCACATCCGGTATGGTCGTGATCGGCGGTGAGGTCGGGCTATCGGATCAGGAAATCCTGCGCAACCATATGGGCCGTATTCAACAGATCGCCCGCGACTGTATCCGCGACATTGGGTACGAGCAGGAGAAATTCCACTGGAACACCTGTCACGTGCTGAATTTCCTGCACGAACAATCCGCGCATATCGCGCAGGGCGTCGATCGTGACGGGGCAGGCGATCAGGGCATCATGTTCGGCTATG
Organism: Roseovarius sp.; assembly: GCA_035269125.1. GTDB lineage: Bacteria > Pseudomonadota > Alphaproteobacteria > Rhodobacterales > Rhodobacteraceae > Roseovarius. The sequence goes on along the minus strand of DATFJQ010000207.1, from coordinate 250 downwards.
CCACCGATGAAACCGACGCGCTCATGCCGGCACCGATCCAGTTCTCGCACGCCATCCTGCGCCGTCTGGCCGAGGTACGCAAATCCGGGGCTGAACCCTCGCTGCGGCCTGACGCCAAAAGCCAACTTTCGCTGCGCTATGAAGACGGCAAGCCGGTCGAGGTGATGCAGATCGTGCTGTCCACCCAGCACGAAAGCGAAGACCAGACCAGCGATGATATCCGCGCCATTGTCGAGCCCTACATCCGCGA
>DATFJQ010000206.1:0-15623 GCA_035269125.1 Roseovarius sp. | reverse complement strand
CGGGTTCGCCACGTCGCGCACGGCGGCGGCCTGTGCGATCAGTTCGTGATCGATATGCAGCCGGCCCGCAGTGTCGAGCATGTAGACGTCATAGCCGCCCAAGGACGCTTGTGTCTTGGCACGTTTGGCGATGGCGACGGGGTCTTCGCCCTTGACGATGGGCAGGGTATCGACGCCGATCTGGCGGCCGAGGATTTCAAGCTGCTCCATCGCCGCCGGGCGGTTTACGTCGAGCGAGGCCATTAGGACGCGCTTGCCCTCTTTCTCCTTCAGGCGCTTGGCCAGCTTGGCGGTGGTCGTGGTCTTGCCCGAGCCCTGCAGCCCGACCATCAGGATCGGGGCGGGCGGATTGTCGATCTTGAGCGCGCCGGGGTCGCCTTCGCCGCTGAGGGTTTCGACCAGCGCGTCGTGCACGATCTTGACCACCTGTTGGCCCGGCGTGACCGATTTTGTCACCGCTTGGCCGGTGGCCTTGTCCTGCACCTTCTTGATGAAGGCTCGCGCCACTGGCAGCGATACGTCAGCCTCAAGCAGGGCAACACGCACTTCGCGCAGCGCGGTTTTAACATCGTCCTCGGACAGCGCGCCTTGTTTGGTCAGGCGGTCCAGAACACCAGACAGGCGGTCTGATAGATTTTCAAACATGCCAAGCGCTCCTTTGCTCGCCCGTTGCGTTTAGCCCCAAGGTAAGTAGGGCCTGCCCAAATGCCAATCTCCCCCGTGGGCGAAACTCGCTGACGGGGGGCGATCCCGGCCTGTGGCCATGGGACCGGAAGCGTGACAGACTTCCGGAGATTGGACCGGCTACTACTGCGCGCGCGGGGCAGAGTCAATATCGCGGGCGCTAGCCGTTTGAGTGGCAACCGTCCTGCACGAGCGTGTCGCACCATGCCCCGGTTGGTCCAAGTCAATCGCCAGCCGGGCGCGCACAGTCATCTTACAGATCAAACTACAACTGGCGTTATGCCGCCACTTGCAAAGTTTCGATCTGCCCTTCGGCTTTGGCAAGGCTGGCGTCGGCATCCAGCGCCATCTGATCGGCCGCCACCAGCGTGACGTCGGTCATGCCCAGAAAGCCCAAGATGTGACGCATATATGTGCTGGCAAAGTCGATCTCGGACCCGGCCCCAGTGCCGCCCGAGGCCATCGCAAGGATCACGCGTTTGCCTTTGATCAGGCCCTCTGGCCCGTTTTCGGTATACCGGAAAGTCACACCGGCCCGCGCCACATGGTCAATCCATGCCTTCAGCGCGGCGGGCGGGGCAAAGTTGTAGACAGGCAGGCCGATGACGATGGTATCGGCTTGGGTCACTTCGTCGATCAGGTTATCTGACAGGGCCAGCGTCTTTGCCTGCTCGGGGCTGCGCTGATCTTTGGGTGTAAAGTTGGCAGCGATCCAGTCATCGGTCAGCTGTGGAACCGGGGTTTTGGCCAGATCGCGGCGCATGATGCGTGCATCGGGCCAGCGGCTTACGATTTGAGACGTCAGATCACGCGTGACCGACCCGGTCAGGCGGGGGGATGCGTCAAGGTGCAGGATCGTGTGTGTCATCTGGTTGTCCTTTATGTGTGAACCTGCGTGCTTATTTGCTTTGCGCCTTTTCAAACGCAACCTAACGTGGGACACATTGTATGTTTAGATTTGCACATAAAGTGGACGTCCTGTCATGGATAACTGGGATGAAATTCGAACCGCGTACAACGTGGCCCGTGTGGGCACCGTCAGCGGCGCGGCCGAGGTTCTGGGCGTCCACCATGCCACCGTTATCCGCCACATTGACGCGCTAGAGGACCGCTTGGGCGTCAAGCTGTTTCAACGCCATGCCCGCGGCTACACCCCGACCGAGGCGGGCGAGGATCTGTTGCGCGTCGCACAGGCCACCGACGATCAGTTCGCGCAGCTTTCGGGCCGTATCAAGGGGCGGGGCAACGATGTGTCGGGCGAATTGGTGGTCACGTCTCTGGGCGGCCTCAGCCACCTCCTCGTGCCGGTGCTGGCCGAGTTCCAGTGCGATTTTCCCGAACTGGTGGTGCGCTATCTGACTGGCGACCGCCTTTTCCGGCTGGAATATGGCGAGGCCCATGTGGCGATCCGCGCCGGGTCTGTTCCCGATCAGCCCGACAACGTGGTGCAACCTTTCTTCAAGCAGAAGATCACCCTGTTCGCCAGCCAGGCCTATATCGCGCGCCACGGCCTGCCCGCCTCGGAATCCGAGCTGACTGACCATTATTTCGTCGGCGCCGACGACGCGAATTCCCGCGCGCCGTTCTTTCGCTGGCTGCGAGATACGATTCCCGCCAAGCATATCAGGTTCCGCAGCGGCGATGTCCATGCACAGCGTCGCGCCATCCAGGAAGGCGCCGGGATTGGCTTCATGTCGCGGCTTCAGGCACGCGAGAGCGGCGATCTTACCGAGGTGGTCGCGCCGCGCAAAGACTGGGAGGCGCCGCTCTGGATCGTCACCCATATGGACTTGCACCGCACCACCAAGGTGCAGGCCTTCTTGGCTTTTCTGAAAGAACGCGCAGGTTTGTGGGACGACACATAGATTAAAGCCGCCGCAAGGCCGCCTGCTCACCCGTCCTTGCGAAGGGGCTCGCCTTGGTCCGGGGCAAGCTCGATTTCCAGAAACCGTTCGAACGCATCCAGATTGACCGCTTCGAACTGACCAAAGCTCTGCATCCAGATGCTGGCATCGCGCAGGGCGTTCGGTTCCAGCTTGCACCATTTCACACGTCCGCGGCGTTCCTGGCTGATCAACCCGGCACGGGTTAAAATGCCCAAATGCTTTGAGATCGCGGCCAGCGACATTTCGAACGGGGCGGCCACATCTGTGACGGCCATGTCGTCTTCCAGAAGCATCGATAGGATGCGCCGCCGCGTCGGGTCGGCCAAGGCATGGAATACGGTATCAAGCGGGTCGGACATGCTTGCCATAAAGCCTGCACGCTATTGTTCGTCAACCATTTGGTTGAATATGCGAATACTCTTGTTTCCGGCCGCCGCAGGCCTGCGGCACAATGGGCCTGTCTGGCCTTCTGTAAGGTAAATTTATTTATATCAATGACTTAACGTCAGTCATACGCGGATGTAAGCACGCTTGACTCGGGTGCGTCCCGCGCTTAGCAAAGGCGCAACTGTTCCGAGGGGGCAAACCGGTGACTGATCCCGACCAACGCGAGCGCATGGCGCAGCTTGAGAAGAGGATCGCGGCCTTCAAAAAGAAGGATGAACCGAAACCTCATATGGAAGAACACTACAGTCAGGCGCAACTGGCCTGGCGCATGGTGATTGAACTTGTGGCCGGTCTGTTGATCGGTTTCGGCATAGGGTACGGGCTAGATAGCCTGCTGGGGACGATCCCAATATTCCTTGTGTTGTTCACATTGCTGGGTATGGCGGCTGGCGTCAAAACGATGATGCGCAGCGCGGCCGAAATCCAGCGCGACAAACTGGCCGAAGAGGCCGAGAGGACAGCGCCCAAACACACGGGCGACGAGAAGAGGACGAACGATGGCGACGGAAGCGAATAGCGACGAGGGCGGTCTGGTTTTCCACCCGATGGATCAGTTCATCGTGCAGCCGCTGTTTGGCGACGGCCCGGTGGGCATGTTTACGATCACCAATTCCACCCTGTGGATGGCGCTGAGCGTGATCGCGATCATCGCGTTGATGGTGCTGGGCACCTCGGGGCGGTCGACCATTCCCGGGCGCATCCAGTCGATTTGTGAGTTGGCCTATGGCTTCATCTACAAGATGGTTGAAGACGTGGCGGGCAAGGATGCCGTTGGCTTCTTTCCGTATGTCATGACCCTGTTTATGTTTATCGTATTCGCCAACTTCCTTGGCCTGCTGCCAGCGGCCTTTACACCCACCAGTCACATCGCCGTCACCGCCGTGCTGGCACTTCTGGTGTTCGTGACCGTGACCGTGGTGGGCTTCGTCAAGCATGGCCTTGGCTTTTTGGGGCTGTTCTGGGTCAGCAGCGCGCCGTTGCCGCTGCGCCCCGTGCTGGCTCTGATCGAAGTCATCTCGTACTTCGTGCGCCCGGTCAGTCACTCGATTCGTTTGATGGGCAACATGATGGCTGGTCACGCTGTGATCAAAGTTTTCGCGGCCTTCGCGCCAATGATCTTGCTGTCCACGGGCCTTGGTCTGGTTGTTACCCCGCTGTCCGTGATCGCCATTGCTGCGATCTACGGTCTGGAAATTCTCGTGGCCTTTATTCAGGCCTACGTGTTCACCATTCTGACCTGCGTTTACCTAAAGGACGCGCTGCACCCGGCACACTGATCCGGGTCAGGTCTGGATAGACATCTAAAGCCAATTCCAACGTAAGGAGACATCTAAATGGAAGGCGATATCGTACAAATGGGCGCATACATCGGCGCAGGTCTGGCATGCATGGGCATGGGTGGCTCGGCGATCGGTGTGGGCAACGTGGCAGGCAACTTCCTGTCGGGCGCACTGCGCAACCCCTCGGCCGCTGCTGGCCAGACCGCGACCCTGTTCATCGGCATCGCATTTGCAGAAGCACTGGGCATCTTCTCGTTCCTGGTTGCCCTGCTGCTGATGTTCGCCGTCTAAGCCTACGGAAACCGATCCTTACGGCCGGACGGGGCGGTCTTGATGGCACCCCGTCCGGTGTAACCGGACGTTCCCAAGGAGGACGACATGGCAAGCGAAACGCAAAACGCAGCTGACGCCGCCGCATCCGCGCCCGGCATGCCACAGCTGGATTTCTCGACCTTCGGGAACCAGATTTTCTGGCTCATGGTCACGCTCGTCGTGATCTACTTTGTCCTGTCGCGCATCGCGCTGCCGCGCATCGCGGCTATTCTGGCCGAGCGTCAGGGGACAATCACAAACGATCTCTCGGCCGCTGAAGACCTCAAAGTCAAAGCTGGCGAAGCAGAAGAAGCCTATAATAAAGCATTGGCAGATGCCCGTGCCGAGGCGCAAACCATCATCGCCAAGGCCAAGGCCGAAATTCAGGCCGATCTTGACGACGCAACGGCCAAGGCCGATGCCGAGATCGCCGCCAAGCTGAGCGAAAGTGAAAAGAAAATCGCCGAGATCCGCGACGGAGCCATGGAAAGCGTCAAAGACGTTGCCAAGGATACCGCCAAGGAAATCGTCGCAGCCATGGGTGGCAAGGCGGACGCACGCTCGGTCACCGCAGCTGTCAACGCACGAATGAAGGGATAAGCGACATGCGCACATTTGCAACGGCAACGCTCGTCGCGCTGATGGCGGCAGGTCCGGCGCTGGCCGCTTCTGGTCCGTTCTTCTCGTTGAAAAACACCAATTTCGTAGTGCTTCTGGCTTTTCTGCTGTTCATCGGTATTCTGCTTTACTTCAAAGTTCCGACGTTGATTTCAGGCATGCTGGACAAGCGGGCCGATGGCATCAAATCGGAATTGGACGAAGCCCGCGCCCTGCGCGAAGAAGCTCAGACACTGCTTGCCAGCTATGAGCGCAAGCAGAAAGAAGTGCAGGAGCAGGCCGACCGTATCATCGCGCATGCCAAATCCGAAGCCAACGAAGCCGCGGATCAGGCCAAAGAAGATATCAAGGCTTCGATCAAGCGCCGCCTGAAAGCTGCCGAAGATCAGATTGCATCGGCCGAAACCAGCGCGATCCGCGAAGTCCGCGACGAAGCTGTGCGCATCGCCATCGGCGCTGCCAAGGATGTTGTCGCCAAGAACATGACTGCCGCCGATGGCAACAAGTTGATCGACGAGGCTATATCGGACGTTGATGCGAAACTGCACTGACGCAGGGTGATCATCGGACGGAGGAATTTGAAACCGGGCCCTGAAACTGGCCCGGTTTTTTCGTATCAAAAGCCCCGTGCGGAAAAAGAAAAGGGGGCCGTTGCACCGGCCCCTCATTTCCCACCTGCCGCGTAACTTGGAATGCCTAAAGCGCCGGGACGACCAACCGCTGACCTATCGCCAAACTTGTCTGATTTGCAAAACTTTCAGGGTTGGCACTGATGATCTGTGATCCATGCGCGGTATTTCCATAAAACCGGTATGAAATCGCGGCCAACGTGTCACCGGGTTGCACCACGTAGGTGATCGGCTCGGATATGACCTGTGCCGGGGTTATCGGCGCGGCCAATGCCCCGATCAACGATGCGGTATCCAGCGACCCCTCGCGCACCAGCCGCGGGGCTGGTGAGGTCGTGCCCCCCGTGGTGGTGTTTTTGACCAATGCTGCAATATACGCAGGCGACTGGCCCTGCTGCATTGCCCCGGCGATCAGGTTTTCCAAATTGGTGGCGCTATAGGTGTTGGCCAAACGTGCCGCACTTGCCCCCACCGACGGACGGACCGCCTGCGCCGTGGCAACAGGTTGTGCCGTCACGACCGGATCAACAAAGGTGACGCCACCTTTAGTGCGGGTCACGTCTTGGTCTGGGGTGTCTTGCCTGCTAGGCGCAGGCGCCGGGCTGGCACGCGCCACGTCGGGTTCTGGAGTTTGCGCAGGGGTGGATTTGCGCGGCTCAAGTGTGGCCACCGGGCGCGGCTGGTTGTCTTTTTGCACGAGAATCAATGTCAGGGTCACGGCTAGAAAACCGCCCGCTATGACCGCTGCCCGGATCATCTTTTTGCGCTACGGCGGGTTGAGGCCGCCGTCCTGATCCAACGTGTCATTTGTTCGCCCCCTACGTGCCTTGACCCCCCCGTTCAGGCAGGTCCGACACCATGTCTTTCGCAAGATATACGCGAATCACGGCGAATCGGTCAATATGCAGTGATTCGTTTCTGGGACTTGGTCGGCCGTCAGCCGTTTTCGCGCAGGATCGCCCCGGCCAGATATAACGAACCGCAGATCAAAATGCGCGCTTGGGGATCATTGGCTGCGATGGTTTGCACCGCGTCCAATGCGCTTTTGGCCGTTGTCGCAGTCAACCCGACCAGTTGCGACTGGTGGGCGGTTTCCTCGGCGGGCAGGGTATTGGGTTCGCCGGGGATCGACACGGCAATCAGGCTGTCGGCATGAGCGGCGAGCGGTGACAGGTAACCTGTGATATCCTTGGTGTTCAGCATCCCACAGACCAGATGGGTTGGCCGTTTCGGCAGGGTCGCCAGATGCTGGGCCAGCGCCTGCCCGGCGGCGGCGTTGTGGCCACCATCCAGCCACAGCTCGGCCTGTGGGGCCGCATCTATCAGCGGGCCGTTTTTCAGGCGTTGCATTCGGGCCGGCCATTGCGCCTGAGTGACCGCGGCGGTGAACGCGTTTTCGCCCAGTTTCAGCGCCCGCAACGCCGCCAACGCGGCGCCTGCGTTTTCGATCTGATGCGCGCCGGGCAGGTTGGGCAGCGGCAAATCCAGCAACCCGGTTTCATCCTGAAACACCAAACGCCCGCGTTCTTCGAACACATGCCAATGCTGGCCCTGTGCAATCAGCAGCGCCCCAAGGGCTGCGGCGCGGGCCTCGATCACGTCAAGCGCATCGTCGATTTGTGGCCCGACGATACAGGGAACCCCGCGTTTTATGATCCCGGCCTTTTCGCCAGCAATCTTGGCCAGCGTATCGCCTAGAAATTGTTCATGGTCGATCGACACGGGTGTGATCACGGTCAGGGCCGGGGCTGCCACGACGTTGGTCGCGTCCAGCCGCCCGCCAAGCCCGACCTCAAGCAACGTGTAATCGGCATCGACCCGGCTCATTGCGAGCAAGGCCGCGCAGGTTGTGATTTCGAAATAGGTGATGTCTTCGCCGTTGTTGGCGGCATAGCATTCATCCAGAACCGCCGTCAGATCATCCTCGGAAATCAGATTGCCCGCCAGACGGATGCGTTCGTGAAAACGCGCCAGATGCGGCGAGGTGTAGGCATGCGCCCGCAATCCCGCCCCTTCCAGCCCGGCGCGGATCATCGACAGCGTCGATCCCTTGCCGTTTGTGCCAGCGATATGGATGACCGGCGGCAAGCGATCTTGGGGGTTGCCCAACGCATCCAGCAACCGCCAGACACGATCCAGCGTCAGGTCAATTATCTTGGGGTGAAGCGACATCATCCGATCAAGGATGATGTCCGATGTTGCGCCGCTCATGCTTTGTCGGCCTGCTCTTCAGCCGTTTCCGGCTGCTTCGCGTCGGGGGCGTCTTCGGTTGCAGGCTCGGGCGCGGGCAAATCGCCTCGCACGGCTGGCGGTTCGCCCAAAAGCATGCGGATGATGGTGATCAATTCATCGCGCATCTTGGTGCGCGGTGTGACGCGGTCCAGCATCCCGTGATCCAGCAGGTATTCAGCCCGCTGGAACCCTTCGGGCAATTTTTCGCGAATTGTCTGTTCGATCACGCGTGGCCCGGCGAAACAAATCAGGGCGTTCGGCTCGGCGATATGCACATCGCCCAGCATCGCATAGGATGCGGTGACGCCCCCCGTGGTTGGGTGGGTCAGAACGACGATATAGGGAAGACCTGCCTCTTTCAGCATTTGCACGGCAACGGTGGTGCGCGGCATTTGCATCAGGCTGAGGATGCCCTCTTGCATGCGGGCGCCGCCGGCGGCGGAAAACAGAACCAGCGGGCGGTTCAATTTTACCGCCTCTTGAGCTGCGGCAATAATCGCATTGCCCACATACATGCCCATTGATCCGCCCATAAAGCTGAAATCCTGCGCCGCGGCCACGATTGGCGTGCGGCCCATTTCGCCGGTGGCGACTAGCATCGCCTCTTTCTCGCCGGTCGATTTCTGCGCGGCGCGCATCCGGTCGGGATATTTCTTTTGATCGCGGAATTGCAGCGGGTCCACTGTTGGGGCCGGCACCTCGATTTGCGAGAATACGCCGCCGTCGAACAGGGCCTTGAACCGCGCACGTGGTGAAATGGCCATGTGATGCCCGCAATTGGTGCAGACGTTCAGATTGTCGCTCAACTCGCGATGAAACAGCATCGATCCGCAGTCATCGCATTTGGACCAAAGATTTTCCGGCATCTCGCGGCGCGAAAAAATCGAGTTGATGCGCGGGCGCACATAGTTGGTGATCCAGTTCATGGCGCGTGACCCTTTGTTGCGGTTTGACTTCCAAATAAGGGCCTACGCCGGGAAATGCAATCAACGGCGCAAGGCCACGCGTGCCGCCAACCACCCGCAGCCCAGCATCAGTAAATCCGCAGGAAACCACGCCCATATCGCGCCAGAATCCTGCAATGAAAACGGATAAACATAAAGCGCCAGCCCATCAAAATATCCCTTCGGGGCTGCGATCAGGATGGCGTTCAGATTGTTGATGAAATGCAGGGCTATGGCCGGAGCCAAGGTGCCGCTGCGGGCCGTCAAATCGGCGGCGGCCAGCGCGAAACAGCCCGCCCAAATCACCACAAGCCATGTGTTGTCACCATGTGCGGACGGATCAAGGTGCAACAGCGCGAACAGGGCCGATGGCAGGCCCATCCAGATAACGGGATGGTTAAACCGTGCGGCAAGCTGGCTTTGCAGATAGCCGCGAAAGGCCAGTTCTTCGGCGGTGGTTTGCATCAACACGGCCAGAACTCCGACCGGTAAAAACAACAGCCAAAGGTCAAAAGACATGTTGGGGACCGGGCGCAAGGCGTTCCCGCTGGGCAGAAAAACAATAACCAGCAACAAGATAATCAGGGCCACTGCCACACGCCTGAACTGTCGCGTGGCCGGGCCAAGCGGCCCCAAAAGGCTGGCAAGCGTGCGCTGATGCGCCACGCGCAGCGCCACTGCCAAAGCCATTATCAGCAGGCCGAACACAAACAGGTTGATCAAAACCGCAATCGGCGTTGTGCCGGTTTGCAATGCGGGCGATAGCGCCTCCCATGCTTGTGGCCCGACAAGCGATTGTAAAATAGCGGAAAAGCCCGACGTCAAAACCAGAAACAAGACGATTGTCAAAAGTACCCCGGCCAGCAACCGCGCGGGCTGCGCGCTTGGCCGGGCGGGGGCGATTAACTCATCATGCGGCGTGTATCTCATGCGTTTACGCTAGTGGATTGCCGCGCCGTGCGAAATACCCAGACGTAGCCCCCTGTCCAAAAGCGTGCGATGCGGCATGACGGCTGCGGCAACACGAGCCTCTTGTTCCTTGTTGCGCAGTCACTTAAACCCAGACGCAACACACACGGGGAGGCCCTAATGACCAAGTTCGACAAATCCAAACTGCCCAGCCGCTACGTGACCGAAGGCCCAGAACGCGCGCCGCATCGGTCCTACTATTACGCCATGGGCATGACCGAGGCCGAGATTCATCAGCCGTTGGTTGGCGTCGCGACCTGCTGGAACGAGGCGGCACCGTGCAACATCGCGCTGAGTCGTCAGGCGCAGGCCGTCAAAGGCGGCGTGAAAGAGGCGCATGGCACGCCCCGTGAGTTTACCACAATCACCGTGACCGATGGCATCGCGATGGGCCATGAAGGCATGCGCAGTTCGTTGGCCAGCCGCGAGGCGATTGCCGACACCGTCGAATTGACGATGCGCGGGCATTGCTATGACGCGCTTGTTGGTCTGGCTGGCTGTGACAAATCCCTGCCCGGCATGATGATGGCCATGGTCCGGCTGAATGTGCCGTCGGTCTTTATCTATGGTGGGTCCATCCTGCCCGGCAAAGCCCCGCAGATCGAAGAGATTCCCGAAGAATTCCGCACCCGTGACCTGACCGTTCAGGACATGTTCGAGGCCGTTGGGTGGCACCAGAACAAACAGATGTCGGACAAGGCGCTTGATGCGCTTGAACGCGTGGCTTGCCCGTCGGCGGGCGCGTGTGGTGGTCAGTTCACCGCGAATACTATGGCCTGTGTCTCCGAGGCGATTGGCCTCGCGTTGATGAACAGCTCGGGCATGCCCGCGCCCTACGAGTCGCGCGATCAATATGCCGAAGCCTCGGGACGCGCCGTGATGGACCTTCTTGAAAAGAACATCCGCGCCCGCGATGTGGTGACCTTGAAAAGCCTTCAGAATGCCGCGCGGGTCGTAGCCTGCACCGGAGGGTCCACCAATGCGGGCCTGCACCTGCCCGCCATCGCGCACGAGGCCGGGATTGAATTTTATCTTGAAGATGTCTGCGAGATTTTCCGCGACACCCCGTATTTCGTCGATCTGAAACCGGGCGGGCAGTATGTGGCCAAGGATCTGTATGATGCCGGCGGTATTCCCGTGGTGATGAAGGAGTTGCGCAAAGCGGGCCTGATCCACGAGGATTGCATGACAGCCACAGGCCGCTCCATCGGGGAAGAGCTGGATCAGATCGACCGCGAGGCCGATGGCCGCGTGATCTATCCGATCGACAAACCTTTGACGAAAACCGGCGGTGTGGTCGGGCTTAAGGGCAATCTGGCCCCTCAGGGTGCGATTGTGAAGGTTGCGGGCATCGCCCCGGAACATCAGGTGTTCACCGGCCCGGCGCGCGTGTTCGAGTGTGAGGAAGACGCCTTTAAGGCGGTCAAGGCGCGTGGCTATGAAGAAGGCGAAGTGATCGTGATCCGCAACGAAGGCCCGGCAGGTGGCCCCGGCATGCGCGAGATGCTGGCCACGACCGCTGCGCTTTCGGGGCAGGGCATGGGCAAGAAAGTGGCTTTGATCACCGATGGCCGGTTCTCTGGCGCGACCCGTGGCTTCTGCGTCGGTCATGTCGGCCCCGAAGCCGCCCATGGCGGCCCGATTGCGTTGATCGAAACCGGCGATGTTGTCACCATTGACGCTATCAAAGGTGAGTTGAGCGTGGACCTGTCTGATGAGGAGCTTGCCAAGCGCAAGGAAAACTGGAAAGGCCCGCGTGAAACGATTTACGCCACCGGCGCCGTCTGGAAATTCGCGCAGCTGGTTGGTGAAACCTACAAGGGCGCGGTCACCCATGCGGGCGGCAAGGCCGAGCGCCATGTGTATATGGACCTGTAAGCGCAAAGCCTTGGTTCGGCGCGCCACGCGCCGGACCACCGTTGTGTTTAGTGTGCTGGCGCTGACGGGCTGTGTGGAATTGTCGGCATTCACACCCGGTGACTCTGGCGTTGAAGCCGACACTGTTGATCAGACCTTAAACCAGATCAGCCTTTATAATGACGAGGTCGTGGTCACAGCGCCGCGCGGCTATTGTATTGACGCTACTCATATCAAGCGCGGCAATTTCGGGGCTTTCATTCCTATCGGAAGCTGCGAAAGCCTGACCGGGCAGGCCGGTGTCCCGATCGAGCCGGGTTTGATCACGGTGTCCGTGCTGCCCCGTCAAAGTGACCGCGCCATGCCAACCGCGTCTGATATCGCGGCGTCGATGTCCGGCGACCAAACATTGCAGACAATAGACGGTGATGGCCTGTCGATCGTACATTTCGCCACTGGTGGCGCGCGCGCCTTGCCCGGTGGCGATTCGCGCTACTGGCGGGGTGGCATGGTGGTCAACGGGCACCTTCTGGGGCTTGCCGTTTATGGCCCACAAGGCAGCCCGCTGGCCGGCAAGCAAGGCTTGCGCCTGCTTATGGAGCTGGCCGAGGAACTACGCCGCAGCAGTCCGCAAATGGCCCCGGCCTCTGCGACGCAGAATTCTACAGGGCGGGCTGACGGAGTGGGGTTCAAACAGCTACTGGGTGGATTGTTTCGAAATTCGGGTTAATGCTATGGAAGGGGGAAGACTGGCAGTATAGGCCAACCCCCGGGGCAGGATGGAGCGCATATGATAAAACTGCGCAGTTCTCTATTGGATTGGATCGTGCATCGGCGCGGGCTGCGCCGCTGGCGTCGCGCAGCGCGTGGTGCGGCGACCATGCCGCTGTCATTGTTGCGGACCGAACGCGCGCGTGCCCGGCAATTGCGTCATTTTCTCAATGATCTGATCTCGGTCGCCGATAACCGTCTGGCCCTGCCGATGATCGGATCAAACGCCTTTCCCAAGCCGCATGGCACCGATTGGTCGTGGCGCCCGAAACTGTGGCGTGAACCGCTGGATGTGCCGGGCATGTCCTCGGTCGAAAGCAAATCCCGGTTGGGCGATGAGATCACGCTGTTTCACGATTGCCAACAATCGGAACTGACCTTGCGCCAGCTTCGCAACAATCGCGAGGCTGATCTGGCCCCTTATGGCCTGCGCATGGACGTCTTTAATTTCGACGGCTCGTTTTTGTCGCTGGTGCTGGATTTGCCTTCTGAGGCCGTGCAAGGCCTGAAGCGGCGCCACCTGATCCGCATGAATACCATTATCGAGATGGAAAAGCCGCTGGAAATCTTCTTGCGCCTGAACATCAAGCACGGGCCGAATACCGAACAGATCGTGCGCGAGTTACCCCTGCACGAGGATGACGTCATGGTCGAGTTTGATCTGGCTTATTCCAACCTCAATGAAAAACGAATTGAGCGGGCGTGGGTTGATTTGATTTTTGAAAACCCCGAGATGAGCCAACTTGTCTTGCGCGATCTGACCTTCTGTCGCCACCCGCGCGCCGACCTCTGAGGGAGCATGTTATGAGTGATCTGACACTGACCAAAACCCGGCTGTTCCAAGGCGTGTGGGAAGGTGTGCTGACCCGAGAAGGCAGCGGCAATTACCAGCCCGAGATTGAGGTGACCCACCTGCAAACGCCGCTATCGGGCGTCGAGGTCAAGGAAAAGCCCGAGCAAGACGGCTGGATCATCCGTGTGCCGATCCCCGCCGATATGATTGCGGACGGGGTGCAGACCTTTGTAATCCACGACAAGAAAACCGGCGATACGCTGAACAGTTTCGCCCTGCTGTCCGGCGACGCGCTTAGCTATGATATCCGCGCCGAAGTAACGCTTTTGCGTGAAGAGCTCGACATGCTCAAGCGTGCGTTCCGGCGGCATTGTCTGGAAACGATGTAAGCGCCCGTTTAGCCGCTGTATCGCAGCGGGCTACCCGCGACACGGCGCCCTGACGTGACCTCCAGATCGCTTATCCTTCCTTGGGCAGCGAGACGATGGCGGTGTCGGTGTCTGGGGCCAGTTCCTCGAAATCGAAATTGTCCAGCCGCCGGGCGCGTTTGCCGGCCTTGTCGGCGGAGATCTTGATGTCGCTGATATCCTTGGCTGCCTGATTGAAATGCCGGTCAAGGTTTTCAACCCGTGTGCCCAGACGGTCCACATCGGCAAACAACAGGCCCAGTTCCCGCCGGATCGCGCCGGCCTGTTCGCGCATCCGGGCGTCTTTCAGGATGGCGCGCATGGTGTTCAGCGTGGCCATGCAGGTGGTCGGTGACACGATCCAGACCCGCGCGGCAAAGCCATCGCGCACCAGTTCGGGGAAATTGGCGTGCAACTCGGCGTAGACCGCCTCGGAGGGCAGGAACATCAGCGCGCCATCGGCGGTTTCGCCATCCAGAATATATTTCTCGCTTATATCCTTGATATGCTTGCGCACCGATGTCCTTAGAAATTTGGCGGCCTCGTTCAGCTCCCAATCGGTATTGGCGCGGCGCAGGGCCTCGTAAGCTTCAAGTGGGAATTTGCTGTCAACGCAGATCGGCCCCGGCGGGTTGGGCAGGTGGATCAAGCAATCGGCGCGCCGACCGTTCGACAGCGTGGCCTGCAAGGTGTAGCTGTCCGACGGCAGCGCCTTGGAGACGATATCGGTCAGCTGAATTTCCCCAAAAGCCCCGCGCGTTTGCTTGTTGCTAAGGATATCCTGCAACGACAGGACATCACCCGACAGCTTGGTGATGTTGTCCTGCGCCTTGTCGATGGCGGTCAGCCGCTGCTGCAATTCGCCCAGCGACTGCGCCGTGCGCCGGGCCGAGCCTTGCAGGTTTTCGGTCATCTGGCCTGACACTTGCGACAGCCGTTTTTCCATCAATTGCAGCATGTTGGACTGTGCGGCGGCCTGCGCCTCGGACACATGGTTTAGCCCGCCCGCCAATTGATGTTGACCGTCACTCAGCGATTGCACGCTTTGCCCCAAATGGCTGACCTGTTGCGCCAGCGGTTCGGTCATCCGGGCCGAACGCCCGGCGGCACGCACCGCCATGATCAGCAAAACAAAGACCAGACCCAAAAGGCCCGCACCGATCAGCGCGGCAAGCACCAGCGGGTCGGAAAAGGAGTAACTGTTTTCGCCGATCTGGATCATGTGCGTCCGAACAGCCGTTCGATATCGGCCAGCTTGAGGTTTACATAGGTGGGCCGCCCGTGGTTGCACTGGCCCGAATGTGGGGTGGCCTCCATCTCGCGCAGCAATGCGTTCATCTCATCGGCCTGCAACCGTCGCCCCGTCCGGACCGAGCCGTGACAGGCCACCCGGCTGAGGATCGCGTCGATCCGGGCCTTGACGGTGGTGCTGTCGCCCTGATCGGCCAGTTCATCGACAATGTCCAGCACCATCGCGCGGGCGTCGCACTGGCCCAGAATGGCAGGCGTTTCGCGCACCGCAACGGCCCCGCCGCCAAATGCTTCGATCACCAGCCCAAGCCCGGCCAGATCATCGGCCAGTTCCAGCATACGGGCAGCATCGCCTTCGGACAGATCCACGATTTCGGGTATCAGCAGCGCTTGCGCCGCCACCCCGTTTTCCGCCATTTGACGCTTTAGCTTTTCGTAGACCAGCCGTTCATGCGCGGCATGGGCATCGACGATCACCATGCCATCGCGGGTCTGCGCCACGATGTAATTTTCATGCAGATGCGCCTTGGCCGCGCCAAGCGG
>DATFJQ010000205.1:0-3819 GCA_035269125.1 Roseovarius sp. | reverse complement strand
GCCGGGCCTTGGTCTGGGGTACCGCGACCGGCGATCATGTAAGTGGCAACGGTCCAAGGGGCTCCGGCGAATCCGATCAGAGTTGTTTCCGAGGGTAGGGCCTGCGACAGATTGCGCACGGTCTGATAGATCGGGTTGAGGGTTTCGTGCACGTCGCTGGCCGGTTTCAGGGCATCGAACCCGGCCTGATCGGTGATCGTCGACAGACGCGGACCTTCGCCGGTGACAAACCAAAGGTCGGCGCCAAGAGCCTGTGGGATCAGCAGGATATCGGCAAACAGGATGGCTCCGTCAAACCCGTAGCGGCGGATGGGTTGCAACGTGACTTCGGTGGCCAAGTCACTGTTATAACACAAGGAAAGGAAATCGCCCGCTTCGGCGCGGGTGGCGCGATACTCTGGCAGGTAACGCCCGGCTTGGCGCATCATCCAGATCGGCGGGGTCTCAAGGGTTTCACCTGCAAGGGCTCTCAGAATGGTCTTTTGCGCGGCCATGGTATCCTCCGTTTCCGAATGTGGTCGCCCCCCGGTGACACAATGTCAAGCACCCCGCGCTTGTCACAGGCGGGCAGGGGGGCTAGACCACGGCCATGAAACGCGATTTGCCAACCCCCGACACCCCGATGAAGCTGGGCACACGCGGCTCGCCGCTGGCTCTGGCGCAGGCCCATGAGACACGTGAGCGGCTGGCCGCCGCCTTTGATCTGCCGCATGAGGCGTTCGAGGTGGTCGTGATCAAGACCACCGGCGACCGTATCATCGACCGCCCGCTGAAAGAGATTGGCGGCAAGGGTCTGTTCACCCGTGAAATCGAAGAGGCCATGCTGAGTGGTGAGATCGACATCGCGATCCATTCGATGAAAGACATGCCTGTCTTGCAGCCCGAGGGGCTGGTGCTGGACACATACCTGCCGCGCGAGGACGTGCGTGATGCGTTTGTCTCGCCGCATGTGGGTGGGCTGGCCGAGTTGCCCGAAGGCGCAAAGGTGGGCACCTCGTCGCTCAGGCGCAAGGCGCAGGTTCTGGTGGCCTACCCGCATCTGGACGTCGTGGAATTTCGCGGCAATGTGCAGACCCGTCTGAAAAAACTCGATGATCAGGTTGCGGCCTGCACCTTCCTTGCCATGGCGGGCCTGAACCGTTTGGGCCGTGCCGATGTGGCGACCGCCGCAATCTCGCCCGAAGAAATGCTGCCTGCCGTCGCGCAAGGCGCAATCGGAATTGAACGCCGCGCCGATGACACACGCGCGGCTGACATGCTGGCAGCCATTCATGATGGGCCAACGGCACAGCGGCTGGCGGCGGAACGCGCGTTTCTGGCCGCGTTGGACGGGTCATGCGAAACTCCGATTGCCGGGCTGGCGGAACTGGATGGCAGCACCCTGCGCCTGCGTGGTGAGGTGTTGCGCCCCGACGGCAGTGAGGCGATCAACGACGATCAAAACGCCCCGATCGAGGACGGTGCCGAACTGGGGCGTGCCATGGCGGCCAAGCTGCTGGAGCAAGCCGGCGAGGGGTTCTTCGACTGGTTGCAGTGATCTGCGCGGCGGGCGATCACGCCCGGCAAGCGGTTGCGCCGGTTAGGGATCAGGCAAGACCTTGCCGGGGTTCATAATGCCCTTGGGGTCGAGCGCCTGTTTGATGGCCCGCATGGCTTGGACAGCTGCGCTGTTCTTGTGGCGCAGCATTGCAGGCTTTTTGGTCAGGCCGACCCCATGCTCGGCCGAGAAACTGCCGCCAATCTCGATTGCCGTATCGTCCACCACCTGCTTGATCGCCGTGTGAACCGCAGGATCCTGTGATGCAGGCCAGCCTGCGAAATGCAGGTTGCCGTCGCCCAGATGGGCCACGCAAATCGGTACCAGTTCGGGGTCCAGTGCTTTGGTCCGGTCGGTGATCAGGTCCAGAAATTGCTGCATCCGGTCCACCGGCACACAGACATCGTTGTCGATCACATTGGGCCGCAGACGTGCCACCTCGGCCCCGGCCTCGCGCCTTGCCCACATGTCTTGCCGTTGGCTCTCGTTTTGGGCGACCACAGCATCCAGAACGCCGCCGCTGTGAAACTGGTGTTCCAAGATCGTTTCAAGATGCGCGGCCACGGGGATCGACCCATCCGCATCCGGCGTTGCATCCCGGGGCGCAATTGCGCCCACCTCGACCAGAATGTTCACCTCATGCCGGGCGTCAAACGGCGGCCGCGCGTCGGGAAAGCGTTCAAGATAAGCGTCCATATAAACACCGGGCATGAATTCGAAGGCCTCGACCGCGCCGCCGGTGTCTTGTTGCAATTTGTTCAGCAGCACCAGCGCCGCATCTAGCGAGGGCGTGGCCACCATGGCGGTGGCATAGGCCTGCGGCTTGGGGTGAAGTTTCAGGACGGCGGCGGTGATAATGCCCAATGTGCCTTCGGCCCCGATCAGAAGGTCGCGCAGGTCATAGCCGGAATTGTCTTTGTGTAGTTCGCTCATCAGGTCGACGATTTCCCCAGTGGGTAAAACCGCCTCGACCCCCAGACACAAATGCCGGGTGCTGCCGTAGCGCAGCACATTGGAGCCGCCTGCATTGGTGGACAAGGCCCCGCCAATCATGGCCGACCCGCGCGCGCCGAAATACAGTGGAAAAATCAGATCATGCGCGTCGGCGGCGTCGTGAATTTTCGACAGGATCGCTCCGGCCTCGACAGTCGCGATGCGCGCCTCGGGTTTGACGGTTCGGATGGCCGACATGCGATCCAGCGACAGCATCAGCGCGTTTTGCGCATAGGTGCCTTCGACCAGCCCGGTATTGCCCGACACTGGCACAATCACTGTGCTGGTCCGATTCGCCAGTTGCACCACTTTTGCAACCTCAGCCGTGTTGGCCGGGCGGATAACGGCAAGCGGGGCCCATTGCCTCTGCCGGGTCCAGTCTTCGCTCCAGCGGGCGGCATCCGTGCCGGTCACCACATGCGCCGCGCCGACGATGTTGCGTAGGTCAGTCAGAATGCTTGTGGGGGTGTCTTTGGTCATGGCGCGTAAGATGCGTCAGTGCCGTGGCAGACGCAAGAAGACTGTGGACGCAATGAAAATGTGGTCTACTTTGTCACCAATAACAGAAAGAGGGCCTGAGATGCTGCAGATATTTCGCAAGAATGTGACGGCTTTTGTTTTCAGCGCATTTGCGTGTCTGCCCATGTCGGTTTTGGCTGCGCCTGCGGCATGGACATTCGATTCCATTGATGGCGGCACTTTGTCGATGGCGGACTGGCAGGGCCGCCCGGTTTTGGTCGTCAATACGGCATCGCGTTGCGGTTTTACCCCGCAATATGACGGGCTTCAGGCCCTTTACGATGCCTACCGCGACCGCGGATTGGTCGTGTTGGCCGTGCCATCGCAAGATTTCCGGCAAGAGCTGGCCACCAACGATGACGTCGCCGACTTTTGCGAGGTGAATTTCGGTCTGGATATTCCGATGACGACAATCAGCAGCGTGAAGGGTGACAATGCGCATCCGTTCTATAAGTGGGTTGCGCAGACCGAAGGCTTCACCCCGCGCTGGAACTTCAACAAGATACTGATTGGTGCGGATGGGGCGGTTGTTGATACGTTCGGCTCAACCACACGGCCGCAATCGGCCAAGATCACCCGCGCGATCGAAGCGTTGCTGCCCGATAGCTGAGGCAGCAGCGATACCTTTCGGCAAATGCGGTTTTTCGCCTTGACGCAGGACGCGGCCTGTCTTACCTACCGCCTCGTTCTGGCGGAGTAGCTCAGGTGGTTAGAGCAGCGGAATCATAATCCGCGTGTCGGGGGTTCAAGTCCCTCCTCCGCTACCAAAA
>DATFJQ010000204.1:0-11482 GCA_035269125.1 Roseovarius sp. | reverse complement strand
GCTCAACCAAGGTCGAGGGCATGGTCGATCACATCACCCTGCCGGTGACCCATACCTTCATGATGAACAATCCGATTGTCATCGCGCAGGTGGAAACCTTTCTGCGCACAGGCGCGTTCGATCATGAAATGGACCTAGGTGATTTGCTGTGGGGCACAGGCGAATGACGCTGCCGGATTTGCGATTGACGGGCGCACAGGTGCTGACCCCGCAGGGGCTGGCTGATCAGCCTTTGGCGCTTGGCGATGGCCTGATCACCGATACCACGCCCCGGCGCGAGGTGGACCTGACAGGGTTTCTGCTGTTGCCCGGCATTGTCGACATGCATGGCGACGCGTTTGAAAAACATCTGGCCCCCCGGCGCGGCGCGATGAAAGAACTTGACCAAGGCTTGATCGCAACCGAGGCCGAGCTGGCCGCCAATGGCATCACCACTGCTACCCTTGCCCAGTTCTACAGCTGGGAAGGCGGTATGCGCGGCGCCGAATTTGCCGGGCGTGTGTTCGATGCACTGGCGCTGGTGCGGCCGCGTCTGGTGACCGATCTGCGCGCGCAACTGCGGTTCGAAACTCCGATGCTGGACGCCTATCACGCCGTGCGCGATGTTGTAGCGGCCCATGATATTTCCTATGTGGTGTTCAATGATCACCTCCCGCATGAGGCGCTGGCCAAGGGCAAACGCCCGCCGCGCCTGACCGGGCAGGCGTTGCGCATCGGGCGCAACCCCGAAAAACATCTGGCATATATGCAGGCGCTGCATGCGGGCATGGATCAGGTGCCAGCGGCCCTTGATGCGCTCTGCGTCGATCTGGCTGCGCGTGGCGTGTTGATGGGCAGCCATGATGACCACACCGCCCAAGATCGCGCCACATGGCGCGCGCGCGGCGTGCGCCTGTCGGAGTTCCCCGAAACGCTGGAGGCCGCCGAGGCCGCGCATGACGCGGGCGATGCGGTGGTTCTGGGTGCGCCCAACACGGTGCGCGGCGGATCGCACAAGGGCAATGTCAGCGCGACCGACCTGATCGTGATGGGCTATTGCGATGCGCTGGCTTCGGATTACCACTACCCGTCGCTGCGCCGTGCAGCGTTGCAACTGGCCGATACCGGCGTTCTGGATCTGGCGGGCGCGTGGGGCCTGATCTCCAGTGGCCCCGCGCGGGTGCTGGGCCTGTCCGATCGTGGTGATCTCAGCCCCGGCAAACGCGCCGATCTGGTGGTGCTGGACGCCGAAACGCGCCACATCTGCGCCACCCTGTCCGGCGGGCGCATCAGCTATCTGAGCGGTGAGGCCGCGCGCCGTTTCATCGGCTAGTGCCAGTCCAAAAACCGGACACCCGCCGGACTGGCCGCAGTCGGTAAAACGTCTTTGAATAGACGTTGTATGGCCGTTCAGGCGGCGGTATCAACATCTGTCAGGCTGCAAAAGGGCGGAGGATGCCCTTTCTGCGCCAGCACCAAAGCGAATTGGACAGTAATGTGACCCCAGACTTCGGATCGGATCGACGTGCCAACTTGGTTGGAAGTCTGTGGATGGTCGCGGCGATGGCGGCTTTCGCTGTCGAGGACGCTTTTATCAAAGCCGCCTCAGTGACTCTGCCAATTGGTCAGGTTCTGGTCGTCTTTGGCACGGGCGGGGCGATTGTCTTTTTCCTTTTGGCCCAGCTTAACGGGGATACGTTGTACAACTCTGACGTTGTATCCCGGCCAATGCGTATTCGTGCCCTGTTCGAGATAACGGGCCGCTTGTTTTACGGCCTCGCGATTGCGCTGACCCCGCTATCCGCAGCAACCGTGATTTTGCAAGCGGCCCCGCTTGTTGTGGTTGCTGGCGCGGCCCTGATTTTTCGCGAAAAAGTGGGCTGGCGGCGATGGGCCGCTATTTTCATCGGTCTTGCCGGCGTGATCGTGATTATCAAGCCGGGAACAGACAGCTTCTCGGCGCTCTCGATTCTGGCTTTGATCGGCATGATCGGCTTTGCCGGGCGTGATCTTGCAAGCCGTGCGGCCCCTGTGTCGATCAGCACCAACATACTTGGGATATACGGGTTCTTGTCGGTGATCGTGGCCGGGGTGGTGTTTGCCCTGTGGGACGGGGCGGCGTTCCGATGGCCAAGTTGGCACGTGTCGGTGTTTCTTTTGGGGGCAATCCTTGCGGGGGTGGTTGCCTATACCAGCTTGATGAAAGCGATGAGAACCGGCGAGGTTTCGGCGGTCACGCCTTTCCGCTACACACGACTGGTGTTTGGCATCGCCTTGGGTATCGTCGTTTTTGGCGAACAGCTAAGCCTTTCGATGATTGTTGGCTCTGGCCTGATCGTCTTGTCTGGCCTGTTCATCCTTTGGCGCGGCAAGAAAACCGACCAAGTGTTGTAAGGTGCAGTGTGTGCACTTGTTGGCCCGCTTTGACATCTCAGCCGATCCCGCGCGTCACCCCTCTGGTGTGCCGCGATAGCGAAACACGCCACTGGCTTTGGCGATCAACGCGCCGGTGTCGTCGCGCACGTCGCTTTCGGCGAAATAGGTCTTACGCCCGCCACCTGTTATGCGGCCTTCGGCGATCAGCCGCGCCCCTTGGGCTTGGCCTAGATAATTGACCGTCATCGACAGGGTCAGCGCCATTTGGTGACGGTTTGCATCGCCGGTGAAGCAGCCGGCAAACCCCATGACTGTGTCCAGCAACGTGGCGTGCAACCCGCCATGGGGCAGGCCCTGCCGATTGCGGATATAGGGCGCATTTGGCGCTTCGATCCGTGCCCACCCGTCACCCCAGCCGGTCATCTCGATCCCCAGATGCCGCGCCATGGGGGACGGGGCCTCGAACAGGTGAGAATTGTCGTCGCTCATCGTGCTGTGGCCTCCAGCCCCTGCCGGGCGAATTGTGGAACAAACGCGCCCAGTTGCAGCCCGCGCGCCGGGTCGGATGCGTTGCCGTCCAATGCGCGCTTTTTGACCCCTTGCAAAATCGACGCCATGCGGAAATGGCAAAACGCCAGATAGAATTCGAACCGATCAATGCCCGAAAGCCCGCGATGTTGGCAATAGCTGTCGATGAACCGCTGGTCTGACCATAGGCCAAGGCTATCGCGGTCCACCCGGGCAAGGCCGCGCCCATCGGGTGTGTTGGGCATGCCCCATTGCATGATCACGGCGGCCAGATCCGCATAGGGATGACCGAGGGTCGACAACTCCCAATCCAGCACCGCCACGATCTGCGGCGCGTCGGGCGCAAACAGCAGGTTGTCCAGCCGGTAATCGCCATGCACCAGCCGCCGCTGCCCGTCATCTGCGGGCATGTTCCGGCCCAGCCAATCCATCAGCGCCTCCATATCAGGCAAATCCTCGGTCTGGGTGGCGCGGTATTGTTTGCTCCAGCGGTCCAATTGGCGCTGATAGTAATTTCCCTCGGGGCCGAAATCGGCCAGCCCGACGGCGTTTGGGTCGACGGCGTGAATGGCGGCCAGCGTGTGGCACATCGCGCCCATCATCTGGCTGCGCTCATCTGCGCTCAGGCCGGGCAGGGCCGGATCATCGAATGTGCGGCCCTCGATTGCGTCCATGATATAAAACGCCGAGCCGATCACCGCCTCGTCCTCGCACAGCGCATGCATGGCGGCGACCGGCACATCGGTGCCCGCCAAGGCTTTTTGCACCCGAAATTCCCGCTCGACCGCATGTGCCGATTTCAGCAGCACACCGGGCGGCTTGCGGCGCAGCACATAGGATTTGCCGGGACTGTCCAAACGGTAGGTGGGGTTTGACTGCCCGCCACTGAACTCGGTGGCGCGCAACGGCCCTTTGATCTGGGGCAGTGCCTCTGCCATCCACGCCTCAACGGCGGCGATATCCAGATCAAAGCTCATGTCGCGCGCTTTGGCAGCATGGGGTATGTCATGGGCTGGCCGCTCCTTCTGTGATCCTGCACTTTGAAAACGGTTACACGAAACCCTGCCGGGATCAATCGCCGCGCCGGGGCTTGACCTTGGCCGCCTGAAACCGCATGTGCACAGCACGCAAGCAAAGGTGCCACCATGACATTCGAAAGATCGCTCAAGATTGCCCCCTCAATCCTAAGCGCCGATTTCGCCAATTTCGGGCAGGAAATCCGCGCGGTCGAGGCGCAGGGCGCCGACTGGATTCATGTCGATGTGATGGACGGCCATTTCGTCCCCAACCTGACCTTCGGGCCGCCGATGTGCGCCGCGATCCGGCCGCATATTTCCACGGTAATGGATGTGCATCTGATGATCGCGCCCGTCGATCCCTATATCGACGCCTTTGCACAGGCCGGGGCCGATGTGATCACAGCCCATCTTGAGGCCGGGCCGCATATCCACCGCACCTTACAGGCCATTCGGGCCGCAGGCTGCAAGGCCGGCCTGGCGCTGAACCCCGGCACCGGCATCGACGATATCGATTACCTGCTCGATATGGTCGATCTGGTCTGCGTGATGACGGTCAATCCCGGCTTTGGTGGCCAGAAATTCATCCATAGCCAGATCGACAAGGTCCGCCGGCTACGCGAAAAAATCGGTGACCGCCCCGTACATATTGAAATCGATGGTGGCATGACGCCGGAAACCGCCCCCCTGATGACGCAGGCGGGGGCCGATGTTCTGGTGGCCGGATCGGCGGTGTTCAAAGGCGGCAGCGTCGACAATCCCGCGCCCTATGGCGAAAATATCCGCGCCATTCGCGCCGCCTGCGGGGCTTGACCTCAAAATCGCCATTGGCGTTGGAACATGATCGCGTTGACCCTGCTTGAGCCGTTTGCTGCCGTTTGCTCAAGTCGCGCGCCCCTCATCTTCATTGTTCCAAAAATACTCAAAATCCAGACCGTGCAACAGGCGCAACGGTCTGAAGATCCGGGCCCACGGGGCACCTTTGGCGCAGTCAGACCGCGATATTGTCGATCAGTCGCACGCCCGCCAGTCGCGCGGCGGCAAACAGGCGCGCGGGCCGGGTCGGGGCGGCCAGCAAGGTCAGGTCGTCATTGGCCCGGATTTCCAGATATTCCACCTCGGTGAAGCCGGATTTTTCCAGCCTGTCGATTGCCGCGCGTTGCAAATCGTCAAAGGATTGCCCCGCAGCCACGCCGTCGGCCAGTTTTTCCATTTCCTCGTGCAGCAAGGGGGCGGTCACGCGCGCCCGGTCCGATAGCAACAGATTGCGTGATGACATCGCCAGCCCGTCGATCTCGCGTATGGTGGGGCAGCCATGCACGGTAATCGGAATGTCCAGATCGGTTGCCATGCGGCGCACCACCTGCAACTGCTGAAAATCCTTTTCGCCGAAAAACGCGTCACTCGCCGAGGTTTGCAAA
Source organism: Roseovarius sp. (assembly GCA_035269125.1). Lineage (GTDB taxonomy): Bacteria > Pseudomonadota > Alphaproteobacteria > Rhodobacterales > Rhodobacteraceae > Roseovarius. The sequence goes on along the minus strand of DATFJQ010000204.1, from coordinate 6,162 downwards.
AACAGCTTGGTCACAACCGTGGCCACCCCATCGAAATGGCCTGGGCGATGCGCGCCCTCCATCACGTCGGTCAGGCCGGTCACGGAGACTGTGGTGGCAAAGCGGTCTGGGTAGATCTGGTCGGCATTGGGAACATAAAGCGCGTCCACCCCGAAGCGTGCCAGCTTGCGCGCATCCTCTTCCTCGGTGCGGGGGTAGTTTTTCAGGTCGTCGGGGTTGTTGAACTGCTTGGGGTTCACAAAAATCGTGACAACCACCCGGTCGCAGGCCGCCTTGGCAGCGGCGACCAGTGACAGGTGCCCGTCATGCAGCGCGCCCATGGTTGGCACCACGCCGATGGTTTCCCCGGCCCGCTGCCAGACCCGTGTGGCGCTGCGCAGCTCGGCCAGCGTGCGCAGGATCGGAGCAGGCGCGCTCATTTGCTCGGCGCCTTGTCGGAGAAGATGTGCTCGTCCGCCGGAAAGCTGCGCGCGCGCACTTCCTTGGCATAGGCGCGGATTGCGGCCTCGCCATCCTCGCCCAATGTGCCATAGCGTTTGACGAATTTGGGTTTGAACGCGGTGAACAGCCCCAGCATGTCATCGACCACCAGAATTTGACCATCACAGCCCGCCGAGGCCCCGATGCCGATGGTCGGGATGTCGATCTGCGCGGTGATCGCGTTGGCCAGTGTTGCAGGGAGTTTTTCCAGCACCACCGCAAAGGCCCCGGCGTTTGCCACAGCCGTCGCATCGGCCATCAGCGCGTCGGCCTGATCAGCGCGGCCCTGCACCTTGTAGCCGCCCAATGTGTTGATGGATTGTGGCGTCAGCCCGATATGGGCCATCACGGGCACGCCGCGTTTCACCAAAAAACCGATGGTTTCGGCCATATGCTGCCCGCCTTCCAGCTTGACCGCCGCTGCGCCGGTTTCGCGCATAAGCCGCGCGGCGTTGCCAAAGGCTTGCTGCGGGCTTTCCTCGTAGCTGCCAAAGGGCATGTCGATCACCAGCATCGTCTTGGACAGGCCCCGTGCCACGGCGGCGCCGTGCATGATCATCATCTCCATGGTCACCCCAAGGGTCGATGGCATGCCATGCAGGACCATGCCCACCGAATCGCCCACCAGCGCGAAATCGCAGACGCCGTCCATCATCTTGGCCATCGGCGTTGTGTAAGCTGTCAGGCTGACAATCGGCGTGCCGCCTTTCATGGCCCGAATGTCATCGGGCAGGGGGGCGGTTTTGCGGGCGGTTGCGCTCATGTTTGGTCACCAGATCGTGCTGCGTTGCGGCGCCCAATAGCAAGTTCGCCGGGCAAGCGCCACTGTCGTATTTGCGGCCAAAGGTGGGGCATATGGCTGATCTGCACCAAGGGCGGCTGAATCTGGCAAGGTTTCCACGACAGGGCCACACTGATGCTGCTTAGGCGACGCCGGCGCGCAGGGCGTCATGGATATGGACCAATCCGCGCAACGCGCCGCTGTCATCGACGGCAAACAAGGCGCTGATCTTGTTGGCGTTCATCACGCCAAGCGCCTCTGACAGTAACGCATCGGGCGAAATCGTGCGCGGCCCGCGCGTGGCCACATCGCCTGCTTTGTGTTCCATCAGATGGTCCAGATTGCGCCGCAAATCCCCGTCGGTGATCACCCCGGTCAGCTTTCCATCCTTGACCAAGGCCGCCACACCAAAGCCCTTGGCAGTCATTTCCAACAAGGTATCGCCCATCGGGGTGTCGTCATACACAACCGGCAGATCGTCGCCGCTGTGCATTACCGATGACACTTTCAGCAATTGCGCCCCCAACGTGCCGCCGGGATGGAAGGCCAGAAAATTCTCGCGCTCGAACCCGCGCAGCCGCATCATCGCCACAGCCAGCGCATCGCCAAGCGCCATGGTGCATGTGGTCGACGTCGTAGGCGCCATGCCAATCGCACAGGCCTCCGGCGCGTCGGGCAGTTGCAAAAGGTGATCGGCCTGCGTGGCCAAGGTGCTGCCTGATTTCTTGGTGATCGCGATCAGCGGGATCGTGAACCGCCGCGTATGGGCGATGATATCGGCCAGTTCGCGGGTTTCGCCCGAATTCGAGATGAGGATCACCGCGTCTTGTGCGGTGATCATGCCCAAATCGCCGTGGCTGGCCTCTCCGGGGTGGACATACTGCGCGGGGGTGCCGGTGCTGGCCATGGTGGCCGCAATCTTGGCGGCCACGTGCCCCGATTTTCCCATGCCTGACACAATCACCCGGCCCGGCACGGTCAGCAGCAGATTGACCACCGCATCAAAATCCGGCGGCAGCCCGTCTTGCAATGTATCAAGCGCATCGCGTTCGACCCGCAGAACGTCGCGGGCAATCTCGGTGGGGCGGGGGGGTGTTGGCATCGGCCGGCTCCGGGGTTTTGCCAGAGGTCATAACCCGGCGCGCGATCAAGGCCAAGCCCTGCCACATCTGGGGGCTGGTGCCTTGCCATCGCCGGGGCTAACGTCGCCGCATGACAGATGTAGATGTCCTTGATAGTCGCACGGCGTGGATGCGGTTGGCCATTTCCCTGACCATTGCCACCATCGGCAATGTCGGGATGTGGGCGATTGTTGTGATCATGCCCGCGGTGCAGGCCGAGTTTGGCATTGCGCGCGCCGATGCGGCGCTGCCTTACACGATGACGATGATCGGCTTTGCCGTGGGCAACCTGTTGATCGGGCGCATCGTGGATCGGTTCGGTATCACCTTTGCGCTGATTTCGGCGGCGTTGCTGATTGCCGCGTCGACGGGCCTTGCCGCGCTCAGCCCGTCAGTGTTGGTTCTGTCGCTGCTGCAACTGGTGATCGGGTTCGGCACCTCGGCCAGTTTCGGGCCTTTGATCGCCGATATTTCGCTATGGTTTCTGAAGCGTCGCGGCATCGCAGTGGCAATCACCGCCAGCGGCAATTACCTGTCGGGCGCGATTTGGCCAGTGATTTTGGCCGGGGTGCTGGCCGAGCAGGGCTGGCGCGCGGTATATCTGGTGCTGGCGATTGTCACCGTGGCGATAATGATCCCGCTGGCGCTTTTGCTGCGGCGGCGCGTACCGCTTGCCGCGCGCAACCACGCCGATCAGGTGTCGGGGCTTAGGGCGCAAGCCGCCGGGTTTTCCCCGCGCACCCTGATGCTGATGCTTGGTGTGGCCGGTATCGGCTGTTGTGTGGCCATGTCGATGCCGCAGGTGCATATCGTCAGCCTCTGCGTCGATATGGGCTATGGCCCTGCTGTGGGCGGGCAAATGCTGTCGCTGATGCTTCTGGGCGGGGTGGCGTCGCGGCTGGTATCGGGGCTGGTCGCGGACCGCTTGGGCGGGGTGATGACCTTGCTGATCGGATCGGGCCTGCAATGTTTGGCGTTGTTTCTGTATTTGCCGGCGGGTGGGTTGGTGTCGCTTTATGTGGTCAGCATGATCTTTGGGCTGGCGCAGGGCGGGATCGTGCCCAGCTATGCCTTGGTCGTGCGGGAATACATGCCCAGCCACGAGGCCGGCCGGAGGGTTGGGTTTGTGCTGATGATGACCATTCTTGGCATGGCGCTTGGCGGTTGGATGTCGGGCTGGATCTACGACATGACCGGCAGTTATCAGATGGCGTTTATCAACGGGATTGTCTGGAACGGCGTGAATATCGCGATCATGGTGCTGATCCTGATGCGCACAAGGCCAAGGCGCGGAGTGGCTATTGCGGCATGATATGGGCGCGCCCGAAATCTTCAAAAGATTTCGGGACGTTTTCTTTGCAAGAAAACGGCGCCCTCAGTTTTCGTGGACAATCTTGATGTGCTTCTCGCCGCGCGCGTCGGCAAGGCTGATCTGCTTTTGACGTTCGCGAAAGCGGGCCTTGTCGGCCTCTGTCGTTTCATGCGCGCAAAGGTGGCACGAAACCCCATGCTCATATTCCGGGCGCATCATATCCTGAGGCAGGATCGGGCGGCGGCAGGCATAGCACAGCTGATGCGGCCCTTCCTGTAAGCCGTGCCCGACCGAGACCCGCCCATCGAACACAAAACACTCACCCTGCCATGTGCTGTCATCAGGCGGCACCTCTTCGAGGTATTTCAGGATGCCGCCCTTGAGGTGATACACCTCATCCACGCCCTGACCCAGCAGGTAATTGGTGGATTTCTCGCAGCGGATACCGCCGGTGCAGAACATCGCGATGCGCTTGTTGTGAAAGCGGTGCTTGTTTGCCTCCCACCACGCGGGAAAATCGCGAAACGAGTCTGTTTCCGGGTCAATCGCGCCTTTGAATGTGCCGATGGCCACCTCGTAATCGTTGCGCGTGTCGATCACCGCAACATCGGGGCTGCGGATCAAATCGTTCCAATCTGGCGGCTCGATGTAATGGCCGACCTTTGCCAAGGGGTCGACATCAGGCTGGCCCATGGTCACGATTTCTTTTTTCAGGCGCACTTTCAGGCGGCGGAAAGGTTGCTGTTGGCTGTGGCTTTCCTTCCACTGCAGATCGGCGCAGCCGGGCAGGGCGCGGATATGGGCCAGCACCGCGTCAATTCCTGCGCGCGGCCCGGCGATGGTGCCGTTTATCCCTTCTTGCGCCAATAGCAATGAGCCGGAAATGCCCTGCGCCTCGCACAGATCATAAAGCGGCCCACGGATGGCGGCCGGGTCGGAAAAGCGGGTGAAGTGATAAAGTGCGGCTATGGTATACATACGCCGCGATTTAAGCGGCACCGCGCGTTTGAGCAAGAGGACAAACTGGCCCCATTGACGCCACGCGCCTGCGTGCCTACCCATTCCTATAAAGGAGGCCCGCTATGACCGATGCCCTGATCGTGATCGACGTACAAAATGATTTCTGCCCCAACGGTGCCTTGGCGGTGACTGGCGGGGATGAAATCGTAACCGGAATCAACGCCTTGATGGATGAATTTCACGCCGTGATCCTGACACAGGATTGGCATCCCGCGGGGCATTCGTCTTTTGCGTCCACCCATCCCGGCAAGGCCCCGTTCGAGATGGCGCAGATGCCCTATGGTCCGCAGGTGCTGTGGCCGGATCATTGTATTCAAGGCTCGGTCGGGGCCGATTTTCACCCTGATCTGAACAGCAATCGCGCCGATATGATCGTGCGCAAAGGCTTTCGCCCGGCCATCGACAGTTATTCGGCATTTTTCGAGAACGACCATGAAACGCCGACCGGGTTGCACGGATATCTGCAAGAGCGAGGGATTTCCAAACTGACCACGGTCGGCCTTGCCACGGATTTCTGTGTGAATTTTTCGGCGGTCGATGCCGCGAAATTGGGTTATGACGTGCTGCTGCGCGAAGGGCTCTGCCGGGCGATTGACATGAACGGCTCGCTTGAGGCGGCGATGGACGGGATGCGCGATGCGGGTGTGCGAATTGCCTGACCGCCGGCTTGAGAGGGTTAAATGACCAAGACGACCACGCTGGATGCCGCCCATGCCGCGATGGAGGCCGCGCCGGAGGACACGCCCGCACGCCTGCGGTTTTATGAAACGCTGGCCGCGTCCGAGTTATTCTTGCTGCTGGAAGACGCGGTAACCGGCGATACCGTCACCCCGCGTGTATTCGATGTTGACGGGCAGGGCTATGTGCTGGTGTTCGACCGCGAGGATCGGCTGGCCGAATTTGCGGGCGGGCCTGCGCCCTACGCCGGGCTTTCGGGGCGGGCCGTGGCGGATATGCTGGCGACTGAAGGCTTGGGGCTTGGGGTGAACCTTGAGGTTGCGCCGTCGTCGATTCTTTTGCCGCCCGACGCGGTGGCGTGGTTATCGCAGACGCTGGCAAGCGGCACCCCCGATGAGGTTGAGGCCAAGGCGCAGTCCTTCCATGCGCCGGCGGGCCTGCCCGACAGTTTGCTGCAAGGGTTGGATGCCCGTCTGGCCAGTGCCGCCGGTCTGGCCGACTTGGCGTATCTTGTGGGCGTCACCTATGACAGTGGTGCCAAGGGGCATATGCTCGGCATCGTCGATGCCGTGCCGGGGGCCGAAGGGGCGCTGGCCCGCGCCGTGGGTGATGTGCTGAATTTTTCAGGGCTTGAGGCGGCGGCGTTGGACGTGGGTTTTTTCAGCGCGTCCGATCCGGTGGCGGCCCGGTTGGCGCGTGTCGGGTTGCGATTTGACCTGCCCAAGCCGCAAAGCCCCGATCACGTTCCGGGGGCCAATCCGGGTATGGAC
>DATFJQ010000203.1:0-18501 GCA_035269125.1 Roseovarius sp. | reverse complement strand
GCCGCACTGGCATTCGGAGCCACCGGCGCATTGGCCGCCCCGGAAAACTACACGCTGGATCCCAGCCATAGCCAGATCGTGTTCTCATATAACCACCTTGGATATTCTACGACCTACGGCATGTTTTCCGGCTTTGAAGGCGAGATCATGTTCGACGAGGAAGACCCCGCCGCATCGTCGGTGAACGTGTCGATGCCCGTGATGTCGATGCTGACCGGATGGGAAAAGCGGTTTGAGCATTTCATGTCGGGCGATTTTTTCGACGCGTCCGACGACGACATGGTCAGCTTTACGTCGACCGGCATCAACGTGACCGGCGACAACACCGCCGAAATTACTGGCGACCTGACCGTGAACGGCGTGACCAAATCGGTCGTGCTGGACGCCCAGATGAACAAATTGGCTGGTCACCCGATGAAAGACGGCCAGCAATGGGTTGGCTTCGACGCGACAACCACTCTGATGCGCAGCGATTTCGAGCTGGGCAAATTCGCCCCCGCCGTGTCGGACGAGGTTGGGGTGATGATCTCGATCGAGGCGGGCAAGGCGGAATAAACCCTGTCGCTGTTCGTGAACGTCCAAGGGCCAGTCCTCAGCGACTGGCCCTTTTTATTGCGCTGATGGGCCACGTAACGCCCTGCACGCAATATGGGATAGACAGGCTAATGCCCGTGCACAAATCTGCGGGTGAGGCTTGTGTGGCTGTATCGCAGTTGTGCGGGACTTTGCAGGCATGGCCTTGCGCGGAATCAAGGGCCGCAGGCCCACCGCGCATCGCCGGGCCGCCCCCCGGCACGGCGATTGGGTTGGCCATGGCGCTTAAATTTAAGTTTTCGCGCCAGTGGTTTGGATAAAGTGTTTTAGCTCAACCGGTAGATCGCCGCACCGCGGCCCGTCAATGCGCCGTTTGTACTGTCAACGTCAAAGCCGGCTCCATGCGGACGACCGCTCTTTCGATCTTTGCTGTCCCCATCACATCCCGAAAAGGACTTGCCGCCACGATCAGCCCTTTTGGTTTTGCACGTTCCGACCGTCAGCCGCGTGTGGCGGTTAGGGTAAACTGAATATCCACCGTGGCCCCAAGTGAATCCGTGCCCTCTGATCCAATGCCAAAGTTGCGCCGGTCCACGCTAAGCCCACCCGTGGCCTGAGCCGTGTCGCCGTCAATTTGTAGCTCGAACGGCATCTCGACCGGCACGGATTGATCCCGGATGGTCAGGTCACCTTGCGCCACTTGGCCCTGATCGGTGCTGAACAAATCAGCCGTAAAGCGCGCTGTGGGGAAGTTCTCGACATTGAAATACTCGGCGCCCATGGCTTGATCTGTGACCGAGCCCAAGGTCAGCGACCCGATTGAGATCACCACAGTCACCTCGCCATGCTTGCCGGTGGCGTCGGGCGTTTCGGTATAGGCGATGTCGGCGGTCCAGTCGGCAAAGCTGCCCGTGACTTCGGACCCCATTTGCAAAACAGTAATTTCAAGCGCGCCATCCTGCACCTGCCATTCGCCTTGCGCGGCCTCAAGTGTCGGGGCCGTGGTGGCGCGTTCTGCGCCGTCACCGCTCAGCGACAGCCAGCCAAGCGCGCCTGCACCGCCAAGCACCGCGCCCCAGATGGCCAAGGCCGTCAGGGCGGGCAAGACGTGGCCGGGCTGCTTTTGCGTCGGTTGGCCGGATGTGCGCCCGGGCAGCATACGGCGCAGGGTGGCGTCGCGGTCAATGATATGATGTTTCAAAGCACCCGCCACATGCAGGCCGATGGAACCGATCAGAACCCATTGCAGGACATAGTGCAGGCTGGCCGACAGATCGGCCCAGTGCTGATCTTGGGGCACGAAGGGCAGGGATTGCCCGAAAGGCCACCAGATCGGCGCAAAGCCGGTGGTGGCCGCGTGATGCACCCAGCCGGTCAACGGCACGGCAATCAGCGATCCGTAAAGCAGCCAATGCACGGTTTCGGCCAGCCACGCCTCGGGCGCGCGGTCACCATTCAGAAGCCCCGGTTTGGTTTGGCCCAAGGCCCACAGGATACGGGCCAGCGCCACGAAAAAGATCGTCACGCCGACGGTCTTATGCGCTGAAAACAGGGTTGCTGCCCATTGCAAAGTGGCGTCAGACGCGGCGATGTCCGGGTTGCGCACCTGATGGGCCAGATCGTTGGCGATAAGACCAAGCGGGATTGCCGCGAAAATCAGCAGTGCTGTCAGCCAGTGAAAGGTTTTGGTGACACTGCCATAGCTGGTGGGGGTGTTTGCGGCGGGCATGATCTGCTCCTGATTGATTGCTGATAGCAACACTAGCCTTTTGTGCAGGATGAACAATCTCAGGTCATGCACATCTGTCGTGCATCCATGCCGGGGCAGGGGTTGGCCGTTGCCTCAGCGGGCAAGGCGCGCTATCGGGGGGCCACCGTATCAGGGAGGCAAGAGACAGACATGACCCGAGCATTCGTTTTCCCCGGACAGGGCGCGCAAACCATCGGTATGGGCAAGGCGTTGGCCGAAGCATATCCTGCGGCACAGGCCGTTTTCGATGAGGTTGACGCGGCTTTGGGCGAAAAGCTGAGCACCCTGATCTGGGAGGGCGAGCAGGACGCGCTGACCCTGACCCATAATGCGCAACCTGCGTTGATGGCCACGTCGCTGGCCGCGATGCGTGCGCTTGAGGCCGAAGGCGTCGGCATCGACGCCGCGTCGATGGTGGCGGGGCATTCCTTGGGGGAGTATTCGGCCCTTGCTGCCGCCGGTGCACTGAGCGTTGGCGATTGCGCACGGTTGTTGCGCACGCGCGGTGAGGCGATGCAAAAGGCCGTGCCGGTGGGGCAGGGGGCGATGGCCGCCATTCTGGGCCTTGATCTGGAGGCCGTGCGCGAGGTGGCCAATGCCGCCGCGCAAGGTGAGGTCTGTCAAGCCGCCAATGACAACGATCCGGCGCAGGTCGTCGTATCGGGCCACAAGGCCGCCGTGGAACGCGCGGTTGAGATCGCCAAGGAAAAAGGCGCCAAGCGCGCGATGCTGCTGCCGGTCAGCGCCCCGTTCCATTGCGCCCTGATGCAGCCCGCCGCCGATGTGATGGCCGACGCTTTGGGCGCGGTGACGATCAACACCCCGAAAGTGCCGGTTGTGGCCAATGTGCGGGCCGAGGCCGTCAGCGACCCGGATCAGATTCGCGGGTTGTTGGTTGAACAGATCACCGGGTCTGTCCGGTGGCGCGAGTCGGTGCAATATATGGCCGCGCAAGGCGTGACCGAGATTTGGGAGATCGGCGCGGGCAAAGCCCTCAGCGGCATGATCCGGCGGATCGAGCGCAGCATCGACTCCCGTGCTGTCGGCACGCCCGAAGATGTCAAAGCCGCCGTAGACGCTTTGAACGCCTGACACCGGGCGGCGTAAAATTCGAAAATTATGCGCGGGGTTACAACACAGTCCCGGCACCAGAGTAAAAGGATAAAATCATGTTCGATCTGACCGGAAAGACAGCCCTGATCACCGGCGCCTCGGGCGGTATTGGCGGCGCGATTGCCAAGGCGCTGCACAGCGCGGGGGCCACGGTTGGCCTGAGTGGCACGCGGGTTGAGCCGTTGCAGGCGCTGGCCACAGAACTGGGCGAGCGCGCGCATGTTCTGCCCTGCAACCTTGGCGATGCCGACGCGGTTGAGGCGCTGCCCAAGCAGGCGATCGAGGCCATGGGCGCGTTGGATATTCTGGTCAATAACGCCGGGATCACCCGCGATCAGATTTTCATGCGCATGTCCGATGAGGAATGGGCGCAGGTGCTGGATGTGAACCTGACCTCGTCCATGCGGCTATGCCGTGGCGTGATGCGCCCGATGATGAAGGCACGTTGGGGCCGCATCATCAATATAAGCTCGATTGTCGGGGCCACAGGCAATCCGGGTCAGGCCAACTATGCCGCGTCCAAGGCCGGGCTTGTGGGCATGACGAAATCCATTGCTTATGAGGTGGCCAGCCGTGGCATTACCGCCAATGCGGTTGCGCCGGGCTTTATTGCAACGGCAATGACCGACAAGCTGACCGATGATCAAAAAGACAAGATCAACGCGCAGATCCCGGCGGCCCGCATGGGCAACCCCGAGGAAATCGCGGCCGCTGTTCTGTATCTGGCAAGCCCCGAAGCGGCCTATGTCACGGGCACGACGCTGCATGTGAATGGCGGCATGGCGATGATCTAACGGCGGCTGGGGTCGCAACCGGCACGGGAATCACTTGGATCGAGGCGCGCAGGTTGCGGCGCAGGTGTCACCGCCCCGGCGCAAATGGGCGACAGGGCGATGTGAGAATGGCAGGCGGATGTTGACCTTTGGTCAAGCGATGGGCGGAGCGTTTGTTGCGCAGCACCAGAGGTTTAGACGCAGCGCCCTTCTGAGGATTGCGATATTAATAAGGTCTGCTTGTGAGCCGAGCTAAAGCCGAACAGGCCGGGCGAAAGGATTTGCCAACGCCGCGCCATGTGCTATAGGCGGCGCAGATCGTCCGGGGGATAACACTCGGAGCCTCCGGGCAACCTGCTGCGACGAGACCATACATCCGCCCCACGGGGCACAACCAAGGCCGCGTCCCGGCTGGGGCAAGGGCAGCAAAGTGGGTCGGCAGACCCCGAAGTAAATGAGGATTATGACATGAGCGATATCGCAGACCGCGTGAAGAAAATCGTTGTTGAGCACCTTGGTGTGGAAGAGGACAAGGTTGCGGAGAACGCTTCGTTCATCGACGATCTGGGCGCAGACAGCCTTGACACGGTCGAGCTGGTCATGGCCTTCGAAGAAGAATTCGGCATCGAAATCCCTGACGATGCGGCCGAAACCATCCAGACATTTGGCGACGCGGTGAAGTTCATAAACGAAGCGTCCTAAGCCGTCACGGACATCCTTTCGGGATGCCAAGGCCCCTGCCGCATAGGCAGGGGCCTTTTGCGTTTGGCGGCGCGAACAGACCTTATCATGCCGATTTGAAAACACCGCCACAGGGGGAGGTCGTGCAAAATCACTCTGACCCGGCGGGACCGGGCGGTTTAAATCCAACATGAAGGTCCGACTGTCATGATCATCTACCCGACCCTTGAACTGATGAATGGCAAATGCGTGTCGCTGACGCGTGGCCGACTGGACGAGCCGGTGATCTGGCACGTTGACCCGGTGGACACGGCGCGCAGTTTTGCGGCAGCGGGCGCCAGTTGGATGCATATCACCGATATCGACGCGCTCAGAGGCGAGGGCGACAACGACGCCCTGATCGAAGAAATCATTCGCGCAGCGGGTATTCCCGTGCAGTTGGGCGGCGGGTTCCGCTCGCGCGAGCGGGTGGCGCAGTGGATTGATCGTGGGGCAGGCCGTATCGTGATTGGCACGATGGCATCGCATGACCCCGATTTGCTGCGGGAACTGGCGAAATTCCACCCGGACCAGATTGTTCTGGCGGTTGATATCTTTGACGGGTCGGTGATGACGGAAGGCTGGAAAACCCGCAGCGCCTTTCAGCCCGATACCTTTGTGCAGGCCTTCGATGACGCGCCCTTGGCAGGCATTATCGTCACCGATGTCGATGCCGATATCGAAGACAGTGACGGCAGCCTTGGTGTGATCAGCAGCCTTGCCGCGCAAACCCGGCATCCGGTGATCGCACGCGGCACCGTGCGCAGCGCGGATGATGTGGCGCGTCTGAAATATGTGCCCAACATCGCGGGCACATTGATCGGGCGGGCCTTGTTGTCGAAAGATGTTGATCTGGCCGATGCTGTTGCCTTTGCCCAAGCCGAGACGGAACCGACTGCGGAATTTCAGTAAACGCCCCTCCGGACCTGTCGGCGAAAGAGTGTGAATGGCGGCTGTCACATGCAGGGCCGCTCTTGCCCCTCATGGTCAAGCCGGGTTATGAGCAGCCGGGAAGAGATAAGGAAAGGGCAGCAGCATGCGTCGAGTGGTTGTTACCGGGCTGGGTTTGGTCACACCGTTGGCCGCTGGCGTCGAAGAAACGTGGACACGTCTTCTGGATGGCCAGTCGGGGGCGGGCACGATTACCCGGTTTGACCCGGAAAACGTGATCACCAAATACGCCTGTGAAGTGCCCTTGGGCGATGGTAGCGACGGCACGTTCAACGCGGATGACCATATGGCGCCGAAAGAGCGCCGCAAGGTGGATGATTTCATCTTGTTCGGTGTCGCTGCTGCCGACATGGCCGTCAAGGATGCCGGCTGGACCCCTGAGGACGAAGAAAGCCGTCTGCGCACGGGTGTGATGCTGGGCTCGGGCATCGGCGGGCTGCGGTCCATCGAGGAAACCACTTTGTTGATCCGCGACAAGGGCGTGCGGCGGGTATCACCGTTCTTTATTCCGGGCGCCCTGATCAACCTGATCAGCGGGCAGGTCAGCATCCGCTACGGGTTCAAGGGGCCGAACCATTCGGTCGTGACCGCGTGCTCCACCGGGGCGCATGCCATTGGCGATGCGTCGCGCCTGATTCAGTTCGGTGATGCCGATGTGATGGTGGCCGGTGGCGCCGAGGCGGCGATTTGCGAAATCGGGATCGCGGGTTTTAACGCCTGCAAAGCGCTGAGCACCAAGCGTGCGGATGATCCCAAGGCGGCCAGCCGTCCGTATGACACGGATCGCGACGGGTTCGTGATGGGCGAAGGCGCGGGCGTTGTCGTGTTGGAAGAATACGAGCACGCCAAGGCGCGCGGCGCCAAGATTTACGCCGAGGTTCTGGGCTATGGCCTGTCGGGCGATGCCTACCACATCACCGCCCCCTCCGAGGATGGCGACGGTGGCTACCGGGCGATGAGCATGGCGCTGAAACACGCCGGGATCACGCCCGATCAGGTGGATTACATCAATGCCCATGGCACCAGCACCATGGCAGACACGATCGAACTGAAAGCGGTCGAGCGGTTGATGGGCGATGCTGCGGCGAACGCGACGATGAGTTCGACAAAATCCTCGGTTGGGCATTTGCTGGGCGCGGCGGGCGCGATCGAAGCGATCTTTTCGATCTTGGCCGTGCGCGATCAGGTGGCCCCGCCGACGATCAATCTGGACAATCCCGCGGTAGAAACCCCGCTTGATCTGGCCCCCAATGCCAAGCGCGACCGCAAGATTGACGTGGCGATTTCCAACAGCTTTGGATTTGGCGGCACGAACGCTTGCCTGTGTATCGGGAAACCGCGCTGATGTGGCGGCATATCGCGTCGAACTTCTTGACGTTTCTGGTGGTGATCGTGTTCTTGATCGGGGGCGTGATCCTGTGGGGACAATCCGAGTATAACGCGACCGGACCGCTGGATGAGCCGATGTGCCTGCGCGTCGAGCGCGGTAGCAACATGCGGATTATCTCAAGCCGGTTGGCCGATGAGGGCGCTATTTCAAGCGGCACGCTTTTCCGCGTTGGGGCCGAATACAGCGACAAGGTCTCGCTATTGAAAGCGGGCAGTTGGCTGATCCCTGAAGGCGCCAGCATGTCCGAGATCACAAACCTGATCACCAAGGGCGGCGCCAGCACCTGTGGCACCGAAGTTGTGTATCGCATCGGCGTCAACAGTGCCGATGTCGAGGTGCGCGAACTTGACCCGACGACCAACCGCTATGTGGAACAGGCGGCCTTTACCCCGGGTGACGGCGATGTGCCTGATCTGTTTCAAGATGTGCGCGACAAGGCCGATACGCGGTATCGCATCGCCGTGGCCGAAGGCGTGACAAGCTGGCAGGTGGTCGATTCTCTGAAGGCAATTGATGTGTTGGAGGGGGAGGTCGCAGAGATCCCCGCCGAAGGCAGCCTTGCGCCGGACAGCTATGAGGTGCGCGATGGCGATAGTCGGGCCAGTGTGATTGCGCGGATGCGCGACGCGCAAGATGTGATCCTGTCTGCCGCATGGGAGGCACGACAGGATGGTCTTCCGCTGGATAGCCCGTATGAGGCGCTGATCCTTGCGTCGATCATCGAGAAAGAGACGGGCATCGCCGAAGAACGGCGGCAGGTCTCCAGCGTGTTTATCAACCGTCTGAATCAGGGTATGCGGCTGCAAACCGACCCGACCGTGATCTATGGGATCACCAAGGGTGAGGGCGTTCTGGGGCGTGGCCTGCGGCAAAGCGAATTGCGGGCCGAGACACCTTGGAACACATATGTGATCGCGGGCCTACCCCCAACACCAATCGCCAATCCGGGCCGGGCCAGCATCGAAGCAGCGGTCAATCCTGACAGCACCGACTATATCTTTTTCGTGGCTGATGGCACCGGCGGGCATGCTTTTGGGAAAACGCTGCAAGAGCATAATCGGAACGTCGCACGCTGGCGCGAGATCGAGGCCGAGCGCGCGGCGGAGTAATTTGTGCCGCCGCCAATCGTTTCGCAAACTCGAACTAACCTTTTGGTGTAAATCTAGGGTGTAATCCTGCGCTGCGGGATTAACCTTAGGGTGTAAATTGTTGAAAAGTTTGACAGACTTTCCGCTTCGTGCCTTAATTGCAGGGTGGGGAAGCGTGGATGATTTGACATCCATTCATTTTGGGGAAGTTTCATTACGAGTGCGCCGTGAGTGAAATAAAAGCATACGCGGCTTATTACCTATAAATTTTTAAAAGTCTTTCCCATTACAGGCGCCGTTGAGTTCGTGTGCCGTTGTCCATTCTGGACCGCAGATGGGGGATATAAAATTGAAACTGATTGATTCACATACGCCACGCGCAGCGTCGGCGCCTAATAGGTCCGTTGGGGGCAAGCGAAAAACTATTATTGTCACCGGCGGTGCCGGATTTCTGGGGTCATATTTGTGCCGTTTGCTGGTAGATGCCAGCCACATGGTCATATGCGTTGACGATCTTTCGACTGGCCGGATGCACAATATTGCGCCTTTGCAGGGGCGGATAAACTTTACCTTTATTCATCATGACGTGGTAAATCCGCTAAGCCTGCCCGGCCCGGTTGACGAGATCTATAATCTTGCTTGCCCGGCGTCGCCGCCAAAATATCAGATCGACCCGATCCATACATTCAAAACCAGTGTTTTCGGTGCGATCAATATGCTTGATCTGGCGATGGACAAGGGGGCCAGAATTTTGCAGGCCTCCACATCCGAAGTGTACGGAGACCCGGAAATCTCGCCACAACCCGAAAGCTATACCGGGTCTGTCAACACGGTTGGGCCGCGGTCATGTTATGACGAAGGCAAACGCGCCGCGGAAACCTTGTTTCATGACTATCATGCGCGTCATGGTGTCGAAATCCGGATTGCCCGCATTTTCAACACCTATGGCCCGAACATGAGCCCGGATGACGGGCGCGTGGTGTCGAATTTCATCATGCAGGCGCTGCGAGGGGATGATCTGACCGTTTACGGGACTGGCCTGCAGACCCGGTCGTTTTGCTATCGTGATGACCAGATCGCCGGGCTGATGGCTTTGATGGCCGCTCTGCCGGGCACTGTCATGCCGATCAACATCGGCAATCCCGAAGAATTCACCATGTTGGAGCTTGCCCAGAAAGTGCTGGCTTTGACAGAGTCGTCGTCGCGGTTGGTGTTCCGCGATCTGCCGGTGGATGATCCGCGCCAGCGCCGCCCGGAGATCACCTTTGCCAAACGCTATTTGGGATGGCAGCCGACCATTGGGCTGGATGAGGGGCTTGCCCGAACGACCGAACATTTTCAAAACGAGTTGCGGGAAACAGACAGCCCCGCTCTGATTGGGGCGGAGTGATGAAACCGGTTGTTTTGGTGACAGGTGGGGCGGGCTTTATCGGCTCGCATGCCTGTAAATCTCTGGCCGAGGCCGGGGCTCAGCCGATTGTTTTGGACAATCTGTCGACAGGCCATGTGGATGCGGTGAAATGGGGGCCATTGGTCCGGGCCGATGTTCGCGATCGCGACGCCGTGGCGAAGGCTTTGCGTGATCATGGGGTGCAAACGGTCATGCATTTCGCCGCTTCCGCCTATGTCGGGCAATCCATGCAAGAGCCGGCGCTCTATTACGACAATAACGTTGGCGGGATGCTTGGGCTTTTGGCCGCGTGCCGTGAGGCCGGGGTGAGGCAGGTTGTCTTGTCCAGCAGTTGTGCCATTTATGGCATTCCTGACGGTCTGCCAATCACCGAGGACATGCCGCAACGGCCGATTAACCCGTATGGATGGACCAAATTGATCTGTGAGCAGATGCTGGCCGATCACGCGCGGGCCTATGGCCTGTCTTATGTGGCACTGCGGTATTTCAATGCCGCCGGGTCCGATCCGGATGGTGTTCTGAGCGAACGGCATGATCCCGAAACGCATCTGATACCGCTGGCATTGATGGCGGCGGCGGGACAGATTGAGCGGCTGGATGTCATGGGGAGCGATTATGATACGCCTGATGGCACCTGTATTCGCGATTACATTCATGTGGCCGATTTGGCCGCCGCGCATGTGGCCGCGTGGCGTTATGTGCGGGCCTCCGCGCCGGGTGAGGCGTTGGCGGTCAATCTTGGAACTGGCAAGGGTGCCTCGGTTCTTGAGGTGATCGAGACTGTCCAGCGGGTCACAGGCCGAAAGGTGCCTTATGAGATGCGCGACAGGCGGCCCGGCGATCCGGCGATTTTGCTGGCCGATGCGTCCAAGGCGCGACACGCCCTTGGCTTCCTGCCAACGCGGCCTGACTTGGCAGTCATGGTGCGTGATGCGGCGCCAAGCTTTGGCCTTGAGGTGTGCGATGCACAGCAAATACAACACGCCTGATATAACCATTGAACCAGCGCAGGCCCCGTCCAAGACAGATGGGCCGAAAGTTCTGGCACCGTTGATGGAGGGGCGGCAGCGGGTCAAATATATTTGCCTCGTGGCGCTGTGGGTCGTTTTGGCCGCGTGGTTCTGGTGGTGGTGGTTCCAGCCCGAGCATATCATCGGTATCGGGCGTTACATTCTGGTAACCCTTTGCATTTTCTGGCTGTTTTTCTTGCAAGCCTATTTCATCGCGTTGTTTTTGAACGGGCGCAAGGTGGTGGCATCTTTCGATGATCTGGGGCAGCCGCGCATCGCGATGATCGTCACCAAAACCCCGTCCGAGCCGTTTTCGATGGTGAAAACCACGCTTGAGGCGATGCTGGCGCAAGATGTGCCGCATGATACATGGTTGGCTGACGAAGACCCGCAGCCCGACACCATAGCGTGGTGCCGCGCGCATGGCGTGCGAATTTCCAGCCGAAAGGGCCGAGAGGATTATCATCGCACCCAATGGCCCCGCCGCACCCGGTGCAAAGAGGGCAATCTGGCGTTTTTCTACGACAACTGGGGCTATGACGACTATGATTTCGTGTCGCAGCTGGATGCTGATCACGTGCCGCAACCCAGTTATCTGCGCGAGTTGATGAAGCCTTTTGCCGATCCGGCAATAGGCTATGTGTCCGCCCCGTCAATCTGCAATTCGAATGCGGTCCAAAGCTGGGCGGCGCGGGCGCGGCTGTATATCGAGGCGATGTTTCACGGCGCCTTGCAGGCGGGGTATAGCGGTGGCTGGGCACCGATGTGCATCGGGTCGCATTACGCGGTGCGGACCCGCGCGTTGCGACAGATCGGTGGTTTGGGGCCTGAACTGGCCGAGGATCATTCGACCTCGCTTATCATGAACGCCAAGGGCTGGCGCGGCGTTCATGCGATGAACGCGATTGCCAATGGGGCTGGTCCGGGCACATTGGCGGATATGGCCACGCAGGAATTCCAATGGTCGCGCAGTTTGGTGACGTTGCTCTTGCAATACACACCGCGCTATCTGGCAGGGCTGCCCGCGCATCTGAAGTTTCAGTTCGTCTTTTCGCAGATGTGGTATCCGATCGCGGCGTTGTTTTTGCTGACGATCTATACGATGCCGGTGGCGGCGCTGACATTTGATCTGCGGTATGCAGATGTCACGTATCCCGCCTTTATCGGCCACGCGATCCCGCCGACATTGGCCCTCATCCTGTTGGTCTGGGTCGCGCGGCGCGATGGTTTTTTCCGGCCGTGTGACGCCAAAATTTTAACCTGGGAAAAAATCCTGTTTGCCGCAGCGCAATGGCCGTGGATGTTTTGGGGCTGCACTGTGGCGGTTTGGGATCGGCTGACAGGCCGGTTTGTGGACTTTCGGATAACCCCCAAGGGCGATGCGGTTGAGGCGCGTCTGCCGCTGCGCATTCTGGCGCCATATGCGGCGATTGCGCTGTTTTGCCTGTGGCCGATATTAACCGTGGATAATGTCACGAACTCGGCGGGGTTTTATATTCTGTCCTTGTTGAACGCCGCTTTGAATATCGCATTGGTCTTGGTCATCGTTTGGCATCACGTGAAAAACGCCGGGGCCAAGGTGCTTGTACGACCTTTGGTGTTGATGGCTCAGGCTGCTTTGTGCGTTGCCTTGGTTGGATTGGGCGCGACGGCCCTGTGGATGAGGGGAACAGAGTCGCTTTATGCGCTGATGCTGGGATTGGACGCGATGCATGTGGTGGAAACCCAGCACATCGTGTCGGGGGCCGGGCGCGCGCCGCCCGGAAAGGTGAAATACGTTTTCAAACTGGGTTGGGATTAGAAAACATCACGGCACATGCCGTTGTGGGGAAGGGAGTTCGAAATGCTATATTTAACCGAAGGCATGATTGGAAATTTAGCGCGGGGCACGGCGTTGGCCGGGCTATTGGCAAGCGGCGCGGTTGCTGCCCCCCCCGGTGAAACGCCGTTCGGAGTTTACGATCCTGAAGGGCAATTTTCTGATGATGATGACGTGCAGATCGAACACTTGTTCCTGCCTTGGGAGGACGTATTCCTACCCAGTCTTGTCGATGCCGATGTCTATGCGTTGGCACGCGAGCGCGCTTTGTTGGTCACTATTGAGCCCTGGACGTGGACCCGCAGCGAGCGAAACACGCCTGCGCGATTGAAAGCAGGGCTACAATCGGGCGATTACGATCAGTATATGCAGGCGATTTGTTCGGTTTTGGGGACGCTTAACAGCCCGGTCACGGTGCGGTGGGCACAGGAAATGGATGACCAAAGCACCCAGTTTATCTGGGCGGGCTGGGAGCCGGGCACCTATATCGAGGCCTACAAGCGCATGGTGGATATCTGTCGCGCCGAGGCCCCCGACATAAACTACATGTGGTCGCCACTTGGCTATGAAAACATGGCCGAATATTACCCGGGTGATGACTATGCAGATCTGGTTGGCCTATCGGTATTCGGTTTCCAGCCTTGGGAAGAAGAGATCTTGGGGCAAGCGCAGAGCTTTGTCGACATACTGGAGCCGCGCTATGAACGGGCCAAACAGTTCGGCAAGCCAATTGTCGTGGCCGAAACCGGCTTCTCGGGAGACCAAGCATATGTCGATGCGTGGCATAACACCATTCGCCAGACCTATGAACAATTCCCGGATTTGGTGGGCGTCGTCTATTTCAATCAGGTCGAGGTCTATCCTTGGCCGGATGGGTTTGGGCTACCGGATTGGCGCGTGGATGAACGCGTTATAGGCCCGAACGAGTAAAACGCCGCAGGCACCGGCAAGGAATTGCCGATTCAAATGAGGGCGGGGCAGGCATAAGGTCTGCGCCGCCCCTTTTTTGTGTCGTTCAAATGATTTGGCGGGCGAAGTTGATGTGGGTCGCACAAAGAATCAAGACATTATCAACACATTTTTGCCAAGTTTACGCACCAAACTTGACCCCAAGCTGGCGATTCTGGTCGGTTCGGTTGACACAACGCAGGCTGCGACGCCATTAAGTGTGGATGGCAGGGGCGCTATTAGACGAGGCTGGAAAATGTCTTGTCTCACTCTCGAAAAGACCGGATCAGACGACAATCGGCATCGGGGGCGACTGCGAAACAAAAATGGAGTAGAGCAGTGAAACTCAATATAATCAAGCGTCTGGCGCATGTCGCGTCAGGGATCTTTATCGGTGCCATTGCATTTACAGCAGAGCCTGTACAAGCAGCAGGCAGCACCAAAGCGACAACCCCTTTGTACAAAAGCTATGCTTGGGTCGCTCCGGTCAGTAAGGCAGAGCGTAAGGCGCGTCTTAGCCAAGCACAAAAACGCCAGATCGCACGAAACCAAAGCGCAAAGGGCAGCGGAACCTGGGTTTGTTCACCCAGTGGATTTGGCAAGCGCGCGTCATGTTTCACACGCCGCTGAGGCGGCGGTTGGCACCAGTAAGTTCTTTGTTTCCAAGCAAAAATATGCTAACATTGGGATGTTAGTATATGGTTATTTTGTGCGTTCGGGCGCCACGTTTTAGGGGCGGCGGGGCCACTGTGTTTTTGAATCGCGTATTTTTGTGGGGGACAAAACATGACATTTACCAAAGTAATCGTTTGTAGCCTTGGATTGGCTGGCTTGTCGGCTTGTGTGCCGATGGATCCGGTCGCAATTGATCAGGAAAACCTGCCGACAGCACCGGAATTTTTGCCGTGCCATCAGGTCGATGACCAGCTTGCTTATGCTGATGAGGCCGTGCGCCGGGTCAGCTATTCGACCAATCCCAAAGAGGCGGCGTATTGGGAAAAGCGGCAGGAACGTCTGGTCGCACGCGCCTATGAGTGCAAACGCTGACAGCCGATAACGCCTGATCCGGGCGTATCGGAGAATTTTATAAAATTTGACGCGGGTTTTGCATAGCGCCCGCGTCAAACCTGATTTTGCACCTTTAGTCAGCGCAAATCGCCTGCCTTTATTTGTGAAGTTTTGAGACCCGGACCCCAGCAATTTCGGGGCAGGGTCAGACGTGCGCTTGAACGCCCGGTTCGCGGCACAGGGCTGTGTCGCAAGCATCGCCATGCCACCGCACGCCCCCTTTAACCAAGCTTAACACCCCTTGATGCATCTTTCCGGCCTGCCAGCTGGAGGGGCGGCGTTTGTGCCGTTTCCTCACTCGGACGGGACCGGGCACGCAACGCATGAGGCATGAGCACGAATGGTTTTGATCACCCCCGACGAGGGGCCCACGGGCCTGACTACCTCGATCGACTCGCTGGAACGGCAACTGTCGGACATGCGCGAGGATATCGAGATCATCTACCAAAAGATCCGGGCAGGGGATTTCGACGAATTGAAAAACGCGGCCAAGGCGACGGCGGAAATCCGACAGTGGCTGAAGATCGCGATAGAAGCGGAGGCGCAACTTGAAAAACGCAGAAAGCAGGAAAAAGGCATCGTCAACGACTATGCCCTCGACCTTGGAGACGCACGGGCTTCGATCTGCTGTCGGCTGGATCGTCTCAGAAGGGCCCGATGTCCAGGACGCTTTCCTAGATAGTTTGGAAGAGGGCGAGCTGATGGCGCTGCCCTATCTGTTCGAGTTTTGGGCGATGGAGCATCAATTGCCGCCCGAGGGCGACTGGACCAACTGGATCATCATGGGCGGGCGTGGTGCGGGGAAAACCCGCGCTGGTGCCGAATGGGTGCGCGCGCAAATGGAGGGAGACAAGCCGCTGGATACCGGGCGCTGTCGCCGCATGGCCTTGGTGGGCGAAACCATTGATCAGGTGCGCGAGGTGATGATTTTCGGCGAAAGCGGGATCATGGCCTGTTCGCCGCCGGACCGTCGGCCCGACTGGCAGGCCAGCCGCAAGCGGCTGATCTGGCCCAATGGCGCAGTGGCGCAGGTGTTCTCGGCGCACGAGCCCGAAGGCTTGCGCGGCCCGCAATTCGACGGGGCGTGGGTGGACGAGCTGGCCAAGTGGAAAAAGGCCCGCGAGACTTGGGACATGTTGCAATTCGGGTTGCGATTGGGCGAACATCCGCAGGTTTGCATCACCACGACCCCGCGCAATGTGGGTGTTCTGAAAGACCTTGTGCGCCAAGACAGCACGGTTGTCACCAGCGCCCCGACCGAGGCCAACAGCGCCTTTCTGGCGCAGTCGTTCCTTGAAGAGGTGCGCGCGCGCTATGCGGGCACGCGGTTGGGCCGACAGGAACTGGACGGCGTGTTGCTGGAGGATGCCGAAGGTGCGTTGTGGAATTCGGCCATGCTTGAGGACGCGCGGCGGGAGGCGCCACCCGAACTGGACCGGATCGTGGTGGCAGTTGACCCGGCGGTCAGTGGCAAGGACGGGTCGGACGAATGTGGAATCATCGTGGCAGGGGCCTGCACGCAAGGCCCGGTGCAGGAGTGGCGCGCGTGGGTTTTGGCCGATTGCAGCGTGGCGTCGGCCAGCCCGGCAGGGTGGGCCACGGCCGCGATCCGCGCGATGGAGCAATTTGGGGCCGAGCGGCTGGTGGCCGAGGTCAACCAAGGCGGCGATCTGGTGGCGCAGGTGATCCGGCAAGTGGACCCGCTGGTGCCGGTCAAGGCGGTGCATGCCAGCCGGGGCAAGGTGGCCCGCGCCGAGCCTGTCGCGGCGTTGTACGAGCAGGGCCGGGTGCATCATCTGCGGGGTCTGGGCCGTCTGGAGGACCAGATGTGCGCGATGACGGCGCAGGGCTATGAGGGCAAGGGCAGCCCGGATCGGGTGGATGCGCTGGTCTGGGCGCTGCACGAGTTGATGATCGCGCCGGCGGCGAAATGGCGGCGCCCTCAGGTCCGCGCGGTCTGATTTACATTTCTTAAACCTTTCAGGGTCTGATGCAGGGCAAGACGCGAACACGCCTTGCAACACGGGCAGATCCAAGGAGACGAGCCAAGATGATACTGGATTTTTTCCGAAACGCTGGACCGGCGGGGTCTGCTTCCCCGGACGTGCCGGAAACCAAGGCCAGCGCCGCCGGACCGGTGATGGCGTGGCATGGTGCGGGCCGCGTGGCCTGGAGCCCGCGGGATACCGTGACGCTGACGCGCACCGGCTTCAGCGGCAACCCGGTTGGGTTTCGCTGTGTCAAGATGCTGGCCGAGGCGGCGGCGGCGCTGCCCTTGGTCCTGCAAGATGCCGAGCAACGCTATGCGCGCCATCCACTGCTGGAGCTGGTGCGCCGTCCGAACCCGGCGCAGGGTCGCGCCGAGATGCTGGAGGCGCTTTATGGTCAGCTTTTGCTGACTGGCAATGGCTATGTCGAAGCTGTGGGCGGCGGCGAGGGCAGCCTTCCGGTGGAGCTGCATGTTCTGCGCTCGGATCGGATGAGCGTGGTGCCGGGCGCCGATGGCTGGCCGGTGGGGTATGAATACACCGTCGGCGGGCGCAAGCATCGGTTTGATCTGAGTGTCGGACCTCCGGTGGTGTTTCACTTGAAATCGTTTCACCCGCAAGATGACCATTACGGGCTGTCAGCCATGCAGGCCGCGGCGCAGGCGGTGGATGTGCATAATTCTGCCAGCCGCTGGTCAAAAGCGCTGTTGGACAATGCAGCGCGGCCCAGTGGGGTGATCGTCTATAAGGGGGCCGAAGGGCAGGGCAGCCTGAGCACCGATCAGTATGATCGCTTGGTCAGCGAAATGGAAAGCCACCATCAGGGGGCACGCAATGCCGGGCGTCCGATGTTGTTGGAGGGTGGTCTGGACTGGAAGCCGATGGGGTTTTCACCCTCGGATATGGAGTTTCAGAAAACCAAGGAGGCCGCCGCGCGTGAGATCGCGCTGGCCTTTGGGGTGCCGCCGATGCTGTTGGGCATACCGGGCGATGCGACCTATGCCAATTACGCCGAGGCCAATCGTGCATTCTATCGCCTAACGGTTTTGCCATTGGTGGCGCGGGTTACCGGGGCGCTGTCGGACTGGCTGACGGGCTTTGCTGGGGAAGCCTTGGAGCTGCGCCCCGATCTGGATCAGGTGCCCGCGCTGTCGGCTGAACGCGATGCCCAATGGGCGCGCGTGGCCAGCGCGGATTTTCTGAGTGCGGCGGAAAAGCGGGCCTTGTTGGGGCTGCCCGCATTGGAGGCGGATGATGGCTGAGCGTGACCCCGGTGAGCGCTATGGGTTCGAGCCGTTCGACTGCGCCCCGGCCCTTAGGCTTGAAGCCCACGAGCGGGTGGCGCGGTTGCAGCACGATGCGCTGCTGCACCGCCTGCAGAAGATCGAAGAGGCGCTGGCCCAGCTTGAGCGCCGCCTTTGGCTGGCGGTCTATGGCGTGGTGGCAGCCATTCTGGCGCAGGCGTTTCAGCCGCTCTTGGCGGCGATGCCCTGAGGCGGGCAAAAGGTGAAAGGATGAAGGCAATGGATATGGATTGCGGGCTTGAACACAAGTTCTGCCGGGGGGGCGACGATCTGATCGTGACCGATGGCACGGTGATCGAAGGCTATGCCAGCCTGTTCGAAAATCGCGACCGGGGCGGCGATATCGTGGCCAAGGGCGCTTATGCGGCTAGTCTGAAGCGACTGACGCAGGAGCGGCGCAGTGTGAAGATGCTGTGGCAGCACGATCCGGCCCAGCCCATCGGCGTCTGGGACGAGGTGCGCGAGGACGCGCGTGGCCTTTATGTCAAAGGCTGTCTGCTGGAGGGCGTTGCGCGTGCCCGAGAGGCGGCTGCGCTGATCGCGGCCGGCGCGATTGACGGGCTGAGCATCGGCTATCGCACGGTTCGCGCAGCCAAGAACGACAAGGGCCGCAGGCTCTTGCAGGAACTGGAGC
>DATFJQ010000202.1:0-11690 GCA_035269125.1 Roseovarius sp. | reverse complement strand
CTTTGGTATTCGCTCAATGCTGTCATCGTTGATGTGGGCCTGCTCTGCCTCTGCCGCACCACGATAGCACGGCTTTACAGACCCCGTCCATCCGCCAGCCTACATGACGCGTGCCAGTCGGCGCAGCTCAAACTTCTGGATTTTGCCGGTCGCGGTTTTGGGCAAGTCCTGAAACATCACCCGCTTGGGGCATTTGAACCCCGCCAGACGGTCCCGCGCAAAGGTGGTCAAATCATCTTCGGTGGTTTCGGCACCATCCTTCAGCTCGATAAAAGCACAGGGCACCTCGCCCCATTTTTCATGCGGCATGGCAACCACGGCGCACAGCAGCACCGCCGGATGCATCATCAACACGCCTTCCACCTCGACCGAGCTGATATTCTCGCCGCCGGAAATGATGATGTCCTTCGCCCGATCGGCGATTTGCAGGTAGCCATCGGGGTGCTGCACGGCGATATCACCGGAATGAAAATACCCGCCCTGAAACGCCTTTTCGGTGGCTTTGGGGTTTTTGTAGTAGCCTTTCATCACCGCATTGCCGCGGATCATGATTTCACCCTGCGCAGTCCCGTCCATCGGGATTTGCGACATGATTTCAGGGTCCATCGCGGTGATGTCGTCCATCATCGGCATCAACACGCCGGTGCGGGCCTTGATCGCGTAGCGTGTTTCGTCGTCCTGATCGGTCCAGTGCGGTTGCCACAGGCATTCGGTGACATGGCCATAGGTCTCGGTCAGCCCATAAACCTGCGTGACCTTGAAGCCCAAAGGTTCAATCGCGCGCAAGGTGGCGGCCGGCGGCGGCGCGCCGGCGGTGAACACATCCACAACATGATCAAAGCTGCGCCGTTCGCTGTCCTTGGCGTTCACGATGGTGTTCAGCACGATTGGCGCGGCCCCGAAATGAGTGACGCCCTCATCGGCGATGGCGTCATAGATTGCCGCTGCGGTGATATCGCGGCAACAGATCAGCGTGCCGCCCAGCATCGGCATCATCCAAGTGTGGTTCCAGTTGTTGCAATGAAACATTGGTACGATGGTCAGATACTTGGCCTGCCGCGGCATCGGCCAACTGACGGCGGTTCCCATCGTCATCAGATACGCCCCCCGGTGGTGATAGACCACGCCCTTGGGCCGACCCGTGGTGCCCGAGGTGTAATTCAGCGCAAGGCTTTCCCATTCGTCCTGCGGCATGATCCAGTCAAACTCGGGATCGCCCGAGGCGAGCAGTTCTTCGTATTCCATATAGTGGCCATGGCTATGCACGCCTGCCGCGTCATCGGCCACCTCGATCACGATGGGCGGGGGGCCTTCCATTTCCTCAAATGCTGCGGCGGCGACTGGCAGGAACTGCGGATCGACCAGCAACACCTTGGCCCCACCGTGATCCAGGATATAGGCAATCGTTTCGGCCTCCAGCCGGGTGTTGATCGTATTCAGAACCGCGCCGCAGGCGGGCACGCCGAAATGCGCTTCGGCATGGGCGGGCAGGTTGGGCAGCAAGGTGGCCACCACATCGCCTGTTTCAACCCCAAGCCGCGCCAGCCCCGAGGCCAACCGCGTGCAGCGGTCGTAATACTGCGCATATGTGTGGCGCGTGTCTTGATACACGACAGCGTCGTGGTCAGGGAAAAGCCGCGCCGCGCGCCGCAAATGCGACAAAGGTGTCAAAGGCACGAAATTGGCTGTATTGCGCCCCAGCCCGGTTTCGTCCGCCATCCAGCCCATGATGTACCTCCCTGATTCATCTGTGTTGTGGTTCGCCGAGAATATTGAGAATTCCATCTCAATCAATTTAAATGTCAGACAATTCAATCATAACCTGTCGCTTGCCGCGCCTCGCGACTGCATTTAGCGTGGCTCAAATGATCATTTCCCACGGGCGCAATTATATTTTCGTGCATATTCCCAAGACTGGCGGCACCTCGATGGCGCTGGCGCTTGAGGGGCGGGCGTTGAAGGATGACATCCTGATCGGCGACACGCCCAAAGCCCGTAAACGCCGGCACCGGGTGAACGGGGCCGAAGCCGCGGGGCGGCTGTGGAAACATTCAACCCTTGCCGATATCCAAGGTTTGGTGCCGTCCGAGCAAATCCAACGCGCCTTTGTGTTTACCATGGTCCGCAACCCGTGGGATCGGATGGTTAGCTATTACCATTGGCTGCGCGCGCAGAATTTTGACCATCCTGCAGTGCATCTAGCCCGCGCGCAGGAGTTTAGCGGCTTTTTGAATGCCCCCCAAACGCAGCAGACGATCCGCGCGGCGCCCTATGGCAGTTACATGCGTGGGCCGAATGGCGCCGAGCACTGCGATGCCTATATCCGGCTGGAACATATTGAACAGGATGCCGCGCCGCTGTGGACCCATCTGGGGTTTCGACTGGCCTTGCCGGTCTCGAACCCGTCGCAGCGCGTGCGCGACTATCGTTTTTACTACAATCAATGTGACGCGAATCTGGTGCAAAGCTTGTGCCATGCGGATGTTCGGCGCTTTGGATACAGCTTTGACGGGTAAAATCGTCGCCATAACCATAGCCAATCCCGAACAAGGCCGTTCGTTGGCGCAATATTGTCAACAATGCCTTAATCAAGCCGTTTTTTAGACCAAGGAGGGGCACGAGAATCAACTTTACCTTAACCCATCGGAACACACGGCCGGCTGCCACCGGCTTGATGAGGGGATGGAACACATGTTTGGGTGGATGTCTGCAAACCAATCCAAGGGGACCAAACGAATGACCGATGTCACGGGTGCCTATGACGGCGGTGCAACCGGGGTGATGTCGGGTTTGATCGAAGGCACCAGTGTTGCCACAGCGATGGGCTGGCGCCCGGTCGAGGCGATTGCGGAGGGTGACAAGGTGTTGACTTTCGATGCGGGACTACAGGTTGTGACCCGCATTGAGCGCCGCGCACTTTGGGCTGGCGAAACGGCCTGTCCGACCCGTTTTTGGCCGCTCGAAGTGCCCGCCGGGGCGCTGGGCAATCGCGAGGTGATGCAGCTGCTTCCCAATCAGGGTGTCATGTTGGAAAGTGACGCTGCCGAAATGGTCTATGGTGATCCGTTCACCTTGCTGCCTGCGCAAGCTTTGAACGGTGTGAACGGCATCCACCGTGTGCCGCCGCGCCACGGGACCGACGTTGTGATCCTGCATTTTGCGACTGAGCAGGTCGTCTTTGCGAATAGCGGCGCGCTGTTCTTCGCGCCGTCCTCGCGCGATTTGTTGGATCGGGCCTTTGATGGGGATACCGCGCCGCTTTACACAGTCCTGCCAATGGACGAGGCCGTGATCCTTGCCGAAGCGATCGAGCTTGAGGCCCAAGCGGCCACGGCCCCAGCCCATGTGCCGAACCCGGCGGCGATCTACGCCGCAGCCTGACGCCCCTTAGGTTCACCGTGTAAACGAAAACGCGCGCCCCGAACCGGGACGCGCGATTTTTGTCGTCTGGCCCTTTCGTCAGGCGGCTTGGGCGTCTGATCCAAACCGGGCGTAGAATCTTTGAGCCTTGTCGGCCATGTCGCGCAGCAGGGCGGGGCAGGCAAAGCGTGCGCCATGCGCGGCTTCCAATTCATCACAGCGTTCGGCGGCATAGGGCGTGCCGATGATGTCCAGCCAACTGAACGGCCCGCCCGACCAAGGCGCAAAGCCCCAGCCAAGGATCGCACCCACATCACCCTCGCGGATGTCCTCCAGCACCCCTTCTTCCAGCGCGCGCACGGCCTCTAGTACCTGCGCGAACATAAGACGGTGCTGCACGCGTATCAGATCGGGCTGATCGTCGGCGTGCGGAAATTTCTGTGCCAGACCGTCCCAATACCCAAGGCGCTTGCCCTTTTCGTCATAGTCGAAGAACCCGGCATTAGCCTTGCGGCCCAGACGGCCTTCGCCTTCCATCCAGAAGATCACCTCGTCCACGGCCTCGTCGGGATAGTCATCGCCCATGGCCGCCTTGGTGGCGCGGGCAATCTTGGCGCCCAGATCAATCGAGGTTTCATCGACCAGTTGCAGCGGCCCAACCGGGAACCCCAATTGCCGCGCCGCATTGTCGATCAGCGCCGGCG
This sequence comes from Roseovarius sp., assembly GCA_035269125.1. Classification (GTDB taxonomy): domain Bacteria; phylum Pseudomonadota; class Alphaproteobacteria; order Rhodobacterales; family Rhodobacteraceae; genus Roseovarius. The sequence continues at coordinate 7,626 of DATFJQ010000202.1, read as the reverse complement.
CCACACCTTCGGCGACCATCCGGATGCCTTCGTTGATGTAGGGGATGATACAGCGGTTGGCATAGAAGAACCGTGCATCATTGACCGCGATCGGCGTCTTGCGGATTTGCCGGACGTAATCCAGCGCTTTGGCCACGGCCCGCGGGCCGGTGTGCTGGCCCTTGATGATCTCGACCAGCATCATCTTTTCCACCGGGCTGAAAAAATGGATGCCGATGAACTGCTCGGGGCGATCGCTGGCCTTGGCCAATTCGGTGATCGGCAGGGTCGAAGTGTTGGTGGCGAAAATGCAGTCGTCCCCGACCACCTCAAGAACCTTTTTCGTGACTTCGGCCTTGATCTTGGGGTCTTCGAACACGGCCTCAATCACCAGATCACAGCCTTTCAGCGCCGCGTAATCCGTGGTGGCGGTGATACGCTCCAGCACCTGCGCTTTCTTCTCTTCGGTCGCCTTGCCGCGCTTGATGCCCTTGTCCATGTAATCGGCGGTGTAGGCTTTGCCTTTGTCGGCGGCCTCTTGTTGCTGGTCGATCAGAACAACCTCCATGCCCGCCTGAGCCGAGACAAGCGCAATGCCCGCGCCCATCATGCCCGCGCCCATGACGCCAACCTTTTTGACCTTTTGATCAGGCACATCCGGGCGGTTCGCGCCTTTTTCCAGCGCCTCTTTGTTGATGAACAAAGACCGGATCATCGCGCTGGAACTGGGGTTCATCAGAACATTGGTGAACCATCGCGCCTCGATCTTCAGCGCGGTGTCGAACGGCACCAGCGCCCCTTCGTAAACCGCGCTCAGCAGCGCTTGGGCGGCGGGAAACGCGCCTTGCGTCTTGCCGTTGACCATCGCGCTGGCCCCCACGAACGTCATGAACCCCGCCGGGTGATAGGGCGCGCCACCGGGCATCTTGTAGCCCTTTTCATCCCACGGCTTGACGATCTTGGGCTCGGACAAAACCCATTCCTTGGCCTTGTCCAGTAATTCATCGGCGGGCACAACCTCATCAACCACACCGGCGGTTTTTGCTTTCTTGGGGTCGTTCAGCTTGCCCTCCAGCAGCAGCGGCGAGGCCGCCATCGCCCCCATCTTGCGCACCAGCCGTGTCGTGCCACCCGCACCGGGGAAAATACCCACCATGATCTCGGGCAGGCCGATCTTGGCCTTTGGATTGTCGGCGGCGAAAATACGGTGGCAGGCCAGCGGGATTTCCAGCCCGATGCCAAGCGCGGTGCCGGGCAGGGCGGCGGCAATGGGTTTGCCGCCCTTGTTCTTGTCATCCATTCCGCCGCGCTCGATCTTGCGCAGGATGGCATGCATGCCCATGACACCTTCGAACAGGCCCTTGGCCGGGTCATCCCCGGCGTCATCGCGCATCTTTGCGATCACGTTCAGGTCCATCCCGCCCGCGAACGAGCCGTCCTTGCCGCTGGTAAGCACCACGCCCTTGACCGCGTCATCGGCCAGCGCATCGTCGATCAGCGCCTCAAGGTCCAGAAAACCCTGCTGGCTCATCACGTTCATTGACTTGCCGACCGTGTCCCAAGTAATCACGGCAACGCCATCGGCGCCTTTTTCCATCGTGAAATCAGTCATTTCAATCTCTCCTGTCACTTGGTCGCTTAGACGCGTTCGATGATCGTGGCCGCACCCATGCCGGACGCGATGCACAAGGTGGCCAGCCCGACCTCCTTGTCGCTGCGCTCCAGCTCGTCCAACAATGTGCCGATGATGATCGCCCCGGTGGCCCCCAAGGGGTGGCCCATCGCGATCGAGCCGCCATTGACGTTGACCAAGGCAGGATCGACATCAAAGGCCTGCTGGAACCGCAGAACGACACTGGCAAAAGCTTCGTTCACCTCAAACAGGTCGATATCGCCGATTTTCATACCGCTGTCGGCCAGCGCCTTTTCGGTGGCGGGCACCGGACCGGTCAGCATGATCGTCGGATCGGTGCCGATCTTGGTGGTCTGATGAATGCGCGCGCGCGGTGTCAGACCCCATTTTTCGCCAAAGGCTTTCGAGCCGACCAGCACCGCCGCCGCCCCGTCCACGATCCCCGAGCTGTTGCCCGCATGGTGGATGTGGTTGATCCGCTCCAGATGCGGGTATTTCAACTTGGCCACCGCATCAAAGCCCGGCATCACCTCACCCATCTGCTGAAAGCTGGCGTTCAGCGCGCCAAGCGCCTGCATATCGGTGCCCGGACGCATGTATTCGTCATGATCCAGAATGCTCAGCCCGTTTTGATCCTTGACCTCGATGATCGAGCGCGCGAACCGGCCCGCATCCCACGCCGCCTTGGCGCGGTTTTGGCTGTCCACGGCCAGCGCATCGGCCTGATCGCGGGTGAACCCAAACTCGGTGGCGATGATGTCGGCGCTGATCCCTTGCGGAACAAAATAGGTGTCCATGGCAACGCTTGGGTCAACGGCAATCGCCGCCCCATCGCTGCCCATGGCCACCCGGCCCATCATCTCGACGCCGCCTGCGATATAGCCATCGCCGGCCCCGCCCATCACCTGATTGGCGGCCAGATTCACGGCTTCCATGCCGCTGGCGCAAAAGCGGTTGATCGCAAGGCCGGGAATGGTTTCGTCCAAGTCCGAGGCCAAAACCGCCGTGCGAGCCAAACAGCCGCCTTGCTCCATCACCTGCGTGACATTGCCCCAGATCACATCCTCGACGGCATGGCCCTCAAGCCCGTTGCGCTCTTTCACCGCATTCAGAACCTGCGCGCTCAGACGGACACTGGTCACTTCGTGCAGGGCGCCATCCTTGCGGCCCTTGCCGCGCGGCGTGCGCACGGCGTCATAAATATAGGCGTCGGTCATTGTCGTCTCCTCTGTCAGGCCCGGTCGGCTGGCGAGCCGGGCATCAGGTCATAAGGGTGTTTCCATCCGGGCAGCCCCTCGATATTCGAAAGCCAGCGGTCGATTTCGGGCCAGTCCGTGCGGTCAAAGCCAAACGGTTCGGGGTAGAACAGGTAAGCACAGCAACTCAGGTCGGCATTGGTCAGGCCTTCGCCCACGATCCAGTCTCGGCCCGCAAGATGCGCGTTCAGCGTGGTATAGGCCGCTTTCAGGCGCCCTTGCATGAAGGGGATCACACCTTCGGGGCGCTTGGCCTCGGGCAGGAAGTTCATCAAAAACCGTGTCATGCCGGCTTGGCTGCTCAGCTTGTGATTGTCCCAAAACATCCAGCGCATGATTTCCCGCGCCTCGTCCGGGGTGTCGCCGCCGAACTTACCGGTTTGTTCCGTGACATACATTTGCATGACGCCGGATTGCGTCAAGGTCACGTCACCGTCTACCAGTACGGGCACCTCGCCCATCGGGTTGAGGGCACGAAAGGCCTCGCCCCGCGTCTCGCCATTGAAAAAGTCCACATAAATCGGCGACCACTCAAGCTCGGATAATTCCAAGGTCAGCGCGGCTTTGTAGGCGTTGCCCGACTCGCCGAAGCAGTAAAGCTGAATGGTCATGGCATGGTCCCCTTGGCAAATGTCACGGTGGGGGTTTTGCACCCCCACACCCCCGCAGAGTATTTTTCGAACAATGAAGCCAAAGTCCGTTTACGCGTTCTTAACCGGAGATGGGAAACACTCACGACGCGCCACAGGCTGGAGAGCCGATGGGCGTGAACGATGAAGCCCTGCCTCGCCCGGACTGTCAATTGGCCACTGTGCGGGGCAGGGTGGAACGTCGCGTCTTCATTGTTCACAAAATACTCCACGGGGGTCCGGGGGGGTGAAACCCCCGGTCCGTCGGTCAGTTGTGTCGCTGTCGCAAACCGCATCAGAACGCCCTCGCGATCAGTTCTTTCATGATCTCGTTGGTGCCGCCATAAATGCGTTGCACGCGGGCGTCGGCCCACATTTCTGCAATGTCGTATTCGGCCATATAGCCATAGCCGCCGTGCAGTTGCAGGCAGTCGTCCAGAACTTCGCCTTGCGTATCGGTGATCCAGTATTTGGCCATGGCCGCCTTTTCGACGGTCAACTTACCGAGAAGGTGCTTGGCGATGCAGTCATCCAGAAAGGCGCGGGCCACGGCGGTTTTGGTCTGACATTCGGCCAGTTTGAAACGGGTATTCTGAAACTGTGTCAGCGGACCGCCGAAGGCCTGTCGTTCCTTGGCGTAGGCGATCGTGCGGGCAACGCCGCCTTCCATGGCCCCTTGTGCGCCGCAGGCGATGATCAGACGTTCTTGGGGCAGCTGCTCCATCATCTGGTAGAAACCTCTGCCCTCTTCGCCGCCAAGGATGTTTTCGGGCGGCACTTCGACATTGTCGAAGAAAAGCTCTGAAGTATCCGCCGCGTGACAGCCGATTTTCTCAAGGTTGCGCCCGCGTGAAAAGCCATTGGCGTTATCGGTTTCCACCACCACGAGCGAGGTGCCTTTCGCCCCTTTCTTTGGGTCGGTCTTGGCGGCGACGATGATCAGGTCTGCATGTTGGCCATTGGTGATAAAGGTTTTCTGCCCGGACAGGCGATAGGCGTTGCCGTCGCGGATTGCGCGGGTCTTGATGCCCTGCACATCTGACCCGGCGGCGGGCTCGGTCATGGCAAGCGCGCCCACCATCTCGCCCGAGACCATCTTGGGGAGCCAGCGTTTTTTTTGCTCTTCGCTGCCATAGGCCAGAACATAATGGGCCACGATGCCGGAATGGATCGGGTTGCCCCAGCTGGCCAGATTGGCGCGCGACTGTTCGATGCAGATCACGGCCTCGTGTCCGAAATCGCCCCCTGCGCCGCCGTATTCTTCGGGGATCGACGGGCAAAGCAGGCCTAAGTTCCCGGCTTGGCTCCAGATCTCGCGATCCATCTCGCCCTGCTTGCGCCAGCGGTCAAAATGCGGCGCCCATTCGCGGGTGATGAAATCGCTGGTCATCTCGGCCAGCATGCGGTGTTCGTCTGTCATCCATTTGGACATGGCTGGCCCTCCCCCGGCTCAGCGCTTGCGCGCCTCCAATTCGGAATTGAAGATGCGCAGACGGTGCGCGAACGTATCCTCGTCGATCACGCTGTCGAAGTTTTCAAAGAGAAAGGACAGCGCTTCGCCTTCGTCGAGGGCCGCCTCTTGCGCAAAGCGGCGCAGGCGGCGGTATCCATCCTCGGTCATTGCGGCGTTGAAGCGGCGTGTGAGACGAAAGCGTTTTGGCATGTCTGTCCTCCCTCTAGGTTGGTGTGGCTTAGCCCCCTGCGCTGGCGAAGTGTTCGGGCGCAAGGGCCATGACAGTATCGCCGCCCGCCTCGATCCGCGCCAGATGGGTTGCGGTCATCGGCAGATGCCGTGCCATATAGTGGCGACCGGTCGCGATCTTGGTCTCGTGGAAGGCTGTGTCGCTGGCGCCACCGGCCAATGCAGCCTTGGACGCCTTGGCCATCTTGGCCCACATCAGCCCAAGGCAAACATGGCCGAACAGGTGCATGAAATCATACGACCCTGACAGCGCGTTGTTGGGGTTTTTCATGCCGTTTTGCATGAAATACATGCCTGCGGCCTGCAAGTCCTTGCTGGCGGCTTTGAGAGGCTCAAGGAATTGCGCATCGAAGTCTTCATCTTGGCCGCCGTTGTCCTTGATGTAGCCCTTGATCATGTCGAAAAACGCCATGATCGCCTTGCCGCCGTTCTGCGCCAGTTTCCGGCCAACCAGATCAAGCGACTGGATACCGTTGGTGCCTTCGTAGATCATGGTGATCCGGGCATCGCGCACGAACTGCTCCAGCCCCCATTCCCGGGTAAAGCCCGAGCCACCAAGGGTTTGCTGGGCCAGCACCGTGGTTTCAAACCCTTTGTCGGTCAGGAACCCTTTGATCACCGGCGTCAGCAGCGACACCATCTGCTCGGCCTCTGCGTCGTCGTTGCGGTGGCTGGCATCGATCATCGACGCGCCCCAGAAGGTGAAGGCGCGTGCGCCTTCCACGAACGCTTTCTGGTCCATCAGGTTGCGGCGCACATCGGGGTGCACGATAATCGGATCGGCGGGCTTGTCGGGGGCTTGCACGCCGGTCACGTCGCGGCCCTGCAAACGATCAAGCGCAAAGCCAAGCGCGTTTTGATAGGCAACCTCGCCCTGTGCATAGCCTTGCAGGCCGACGCCAAGGCGGGCTTCGTTCATCATGGTGAACATGGCGCGCATACCTTTGTGCGGCTCGCCCACCAGAAACCCGGTGGCGCCATCGTAGTTCATCACGCACGTGGCGTTGCCATGAATGCCCATCTTTTCCTCAAGCCCGCCACAGGACAGGGCGTTGCGTTCTCCAAGGCTGCCATCGTCCCCCACCATGAACTTGGGCACGATGAACAGGGAAATGCCTTTCACACCTTCGGGTGCATCGGGCAGTTTGGCCAGCACAAGGTGAATAATGTTGTTGCACATGTCGTGCTCGCCCGCGGAAATCCAGATTTTCTGGCCGCTGATCTTGTAGGTGCCATCCTCCTGCGGTTCGGCCTTGGTGCGGATCAGGCCCAGATCGGTGCCGCAATGCGGCTCGGTCAGGTTCATGGTGCCGCCCCATTCACAGGTGACCATCTTGGGCAGATATGTCTGCTTTTGCTCGTCCGAGCCATGCGCATGAATGGCGTTATAGGCGCCGTGTGTCAGGCCCTGATACATGTTGAACGCCATATTCGCGGCCGAGAACATCTCACCCACGGCGGTGCTGATCAGATAGGGCAGGCCCTGACCGCCATAATCGGGGTCGCAATCCAGCGCGGTCCAGCCGCCGTCGCGCACCTTGTCGAACGCGTCCTTGAAGCCATCGGGCGTGCGCACCACGCCGTTTTCCAATGTGCACCCCTGCCTGTCGCCCACGGTGTTCAGCGGGGCCAGAACCTCGGTGGCCAGCTTGCCGGCTTCGTCCAGAACGGCGGCGGTAAAGTCCCGGTCCAGTTCGTCATAGCCCGGAATGTCTGACTCCGAGACGTTCAGCACGTCGTGCAGCACAAACTGCATATCTTTCGTGGGCGGGGTATAGGTTGGCATGGCTCTCTCCCTTGGTGATTCTGTGGCGTTACTCGGCGGCATCCTTGGATTGGCGGATCGAGGCGATCATGCGTTCGCCCCATTTCATCTGGTCCTGAAGTTCGGTGATGGCGGTGGTCAACTCGTCGCGCTGGCGTTCCAGATCGACCAAACGTTCCTGTGCGATGTCGTAGGCGCGGGTCAGCTGTGTCAGTTGCTGGTCGCCCTTATCGTAAAGGTCCAGCAACTGGCGGATTTCCTCCAGACGAAAGCCAAAGCGCTTGCCACGCAGGATCAGTTTCAGGCGCGCGCGGTCACGCTTGGTGAACAGGCGTTTTTGCCCGTCGCGCTGCGGAAACAGCAATTCTTTCGATTCGTAAAATCGCAAGGTGCGCGGCGTGACGTCGAAGGCATCGCACATTTGCCGGATCGTCATCATGGTTTCGCTGGTCATTGGATTAAGTCCCAAACGGTTTCGACTGCGCCTTAGCTGGATCGTACAACCGTTTGATACAACAGGTGATCACGTTGACGTAATAGATACGTCACGTCACTTTTGGGTTTACGTAAGATCAAGCAAGGTCACCTGATGGACCGTGCAATTTTATATCACGCGCGCGGCTTTATCGGGTCACGACAGGCTTGCGATGGTTTCGTCGCGC
>DATFJQ010000201.1:0-20443 GCA_035269125.1 Roseovarius sp. | reverse complement strand
TCATCAGCCACGATCTGGCCGTTGTCCGCGCCATGAGCCACCGTGTCGTGGTGATGAAGCAGGGCGATATCGTGGAATATGGCAGCGCCAACGATCTGTTCGAGCGTCCGCAGACCGAGTATGCCAAGACGCTTTTGCAGGCGGCGCTTGACCTGTCGGCCTAATCGCTTTCGCCTAAGGGCAGTTCAATCACCACCGCCGCATGGTCGCTGGCGTGGGGCCGATGGTGGCCGGTTTGCGGCAGGTGCGCGCCGCTATGGCGCGTGGCCTCCAGCCCCAGCCCTTGGCGTTGAATCTCTGGCACAGCGTGGGGGCAGACGCGGGCCAAGGCCGGGCTGGCCAGCATTTTGTCGGGCCGCCCATACTGGCCCGACCACGCATCGTGATAAGACCAGCGCGCGTCGCGTGGCAAACGCTCCATCAGGTTGACGGAAAACGGCGGCAGGATAGAGGCCGTGGCCAGCACGCGCGTCGGGTTCCAAGGGTCGTTCACATCGCCAAGGATAAGCCACATCGCCTGCGCGGGGTCATCAAAGTGGCGTTCGATGAGGCGGCGGGTTGCCCGCGCCTCCAGTTCGCGCACGGGAAAAGCCGCGCTGGCCTCGGGATAGGGGGCTTTGTAATGCACCGCGAACAAGGTTAGCCCCGGCAGCTCCACCTTTAGGCAGTCACGGCGAAACACTGGCGCATCAGGGTCTTGCCCCGGCGGCGGGGACAGGCCCAGATCGGCGGGCGTCTTGCTGGCATGGCTGACCACCGCAAGCGGTGAGATACGGCTGAGCAGCGCCAGCTCCAGCCCGCGCCCGTCATTGCCGGGCAGGCAGGTGCGATGCGGATAGGGCTGCGCCCCGGCGGGGATCAGAAACTGGTCGTGGAAATGGTCCAGCGTGGCGCGGTCGAACACTTCTTGCAGGATCAGCACATCGGCATCCAAATCGCGGATGACCTGTGCGGTCAGCGCTCGGTCGGCATCGTCCAGTGCGGGGTCGGGCCTGTCGGGCGTATCGTCGTCGCGTGCGCCGTCCAAGTGCCCATCGCGTAAGCGCATGTTCTGGACATTGAAGGTTGCAATACGCATGGCGTAACGGCGTGACCCGGCACTTAGATGGCCGAACTGTGGCCCGCGGTGCTGAGATCGTAGACATCGAAACTGCGGGCGATCATCCGGGTCAACGCGCGGGCCTCTGGTGGCACGAACATGCCGCCGCTATCCACCTGCAAAAGCCCGGCAAATTGCGCCGCGCTATCATCGAGGATTTTGCGCACGGTTTGCGGGCTGACCCCGAAACTTTCGCAGATCTCGGCGGTGTCGACACGGAATTCACACATCAACTGCTCGATCATACGACCGCGCAGGCGATCTTCGGCTGTAAACGCATGGCCGCGCGTTGTGGAAAAACGTCCCTCGCGAATGGCCGCCGTGTGTGCGCCCGTGGCCGGGGCGTTCTGCGCATAGCCTTGCGGGAATTTCGAGATTGAGGAGGCACCGAGACCGATCAGCACATCGGATGTATCGTCGGTGTAGCCTTGGAAATTCCGGCGCAGGCGACCAGCCTTTTGCGCGATGGTCAGGCCGTCGGATTGCGTGGCGAAATGGTCGATCCCGATCTCAGCGTAGTTGTCCCAAAGAAACAGCCTCCGTGCCGTTTCATACAGCTCCAGACGTTCTTCGGGCGTGGGCAGCGCATCCGAGGGAAGCATTTGCTGGCGTTTGGCCATCCACGGCACATGCGCATATCCATAAAGCGCCACCCGGTCCGGGTTCAGCGATAGCAGCTTTTGGACGCTTTCGGTGATCCGCGCCTTGGATTGGTGCGGCAGACCGTAGAGGATATCGGCATTCAGGCTGGCCACGCCACGAGCGCGAATTTCGTCGGCGGCCCATTTTGTGATGTCGTAGCCTTGCAGGCGTCCGATCGAATGTTGAATTTCCTCGTTGAAATCCTGCACGCCGATCGAGGCGCGATTCATGCCCGCCGCAGCCAGTGCATCCAGACGTGGGCCGTCGATTTCATTGGGGTCAATCTCAACCGAAAATTCAGTATCCTCGGTAAAGGGCGCGACGTCCTTGATTGCTGCGGCCAGCTCTTTCATCATATCGGGTTGCAACAATGTCGGCGTGCCGCCGCCCCAGTGCAAACGCGACAGGCGCACACCTTCGGGCAGGTGCTGGCCCAGCATTTTCAATTCAGATTTCAGCGTTTCCAGATAGGCCGCCACCGGTGCGTCGCTTTGCGTGCCTTGGGTGCGGCAAGCGCAGAACCAACACAGCCGCCTGCAAAACGGGACATGCACATATAGCGAGACCTTGCCGCCCTGTGGGATCGCCTTGATCCAGTCAACAAAATTGCGGTCGCTGATATCGCGTCCGAAATGCGGGGCCGTTGGATAGCTTGTGTAACGCGGAACCTTCGCGTCAAACAGCCCCAGTGTGGCGAGTTGTGCTTTCGTAACCATAACGAATGGGGTAAATTGGAACTAATCTTAAATCCTTGATTCAGATCAACACGCCGAAGTGACATAGATATGCTCAAAGAAGATACGTTCGACATCTCTCGTGAATGCGGTGATTGCCCGATCCGGCATCGGGCTGTGTGCGCGCGTTGCGAATCCGATGAATTGGAGATGCTGGACCAGATCAAGTATTATCGTAACTTCGAAGCTGGCCAGACAGTTATATGGGCCGGCGACAAGATGGATTTTGTCGGCTCTGTTGTGTCGGGTATCGCCACGCTGACCCAAACCATGGAAGACGGGCGCACCCAGATGGTGGGTCTTTTGCTGCCCAGTGATTTTGTCGGGCGCCCGGGCCGCCGCATGGCGGCTTATGATGTGGTCGCGACCACCGATATGGTGATGTGTTGCTTCCGTAAAAAGCCGTTCGAGGACATGATGAACCGCACGCCGCATATTGCGCAGCGCTTGCTTGAAATGACCTTGGATGAACTGGATGCCGCGCGCGAATGGATGTTGGTGCTGGGCCGCAAGACGGCGCGCGAAAAGATTGCCAGCCTGTTGTCTATCATCGCGCGCCGTGATGCTGCACTGAACATGGGCGGGAAAGAAGGCCAGATGGTGTTTGATCTGCCGCTGACGCGCGAGGCGATGGCCGATTATCTGGGGCTGACGCTGGAAACCGTCAGCCGCCAGATTTCCGCGCTGAAAAAGGACGGGGTCATCGTGCTGGAAGGCAAACGGCATGTGACCATTCCCGATTTCAACCGCCTTCTGGATGAGGCAGGCGATGACAGTGATGGTGGCCTTTTGGCTTGACCCCTGAATAAGCGCTTACGCAGATGCCCGTAGATTTTTCTGATGACTATGGGGGGCATGCAGAGACTGTTGTTGACCTGTTTGTGTCAGCGTTCACAAACTCGGATGGCGCTGATGAGGGCGCATTGATTGGCGATTTGGTGCGTCGGTTCCTGACCCAATCCGATACGCAGGATATGCACGTGTTTTTGGCGTGGGATAAGACCACACTGATTGGTGCGTGTATTCTGTCGCCTCTCGAGTTTCCGAAGGACTCGCGTCAGGTGTATTTGTTGTCACCCGTGGCCGTTGGCACCGATTGGCAAGGGCAGGGCATAGGACAGGCCCTGTTGGGTCACGCCTTGCAACGTCTGAGCGTCAAAGGGGCCGATGCGGTGGTGACCTATGGCGATCCGGCGTTTTACGGCAAGGTCGGGTTTGTGCCGGTTTCGGTTCAAACCGTGCCAGCTCCGCATCCGCTTGGCCAGCCTGAAGGGTGGCTCGCCCAATCGCTGACCGATGCGGCATTGGCCCCGTTCACAGGGCCGTCACGCTGTGCCAAGCCGCTGGATGCCCCGGCCTATTGGTAGGCCGGGGCGGCCGGGGATTGGGCATGCTAGTGTGCCATGAAAACCGGCAGCTTTGCCTGTTCCAGCATATAGCGTGTTGCGCCGCCGAATACCGCCTCGCGGAAGCGCGAATGCCCGTATGCCCCCATGACGACCATATCGGCATCCATATCTGCAGCGTGGCGCATCATCACGTCTGAGACACGTGGCAGGGTTTTCGACAGCACGTCGATCTCGACCCTGACATCGTGCCGCGCCAGATACTGAGACAACTGCCCGCCGGGGTCTGACCGGTTTGGGCCATGCGTCGGCGGGTCAATGACCACTACATGCGCCACGTCCGCCTGTTTCAGAAGTGGCAATGCGGCCCGCACGGCAATCAGCGCTTCGGGGCTTTCGTTCCAGCCTATCATGATCCGACTTGGCACTGGATTTGGCTTGGCCCCGCCCGGCACAATCAGCGCGGGTGTGTGCGCTTCGAACAGGGCTGATTCGGTTACTGGCTCCAACTCGGCGCCGCGGCCTTCGCCGTAGGGTTGTGCCAGAATGACCATATCGGAAAACCGGGCGCGGGCTGCGACATGACGGCCCAGGTCGGCCAGTTGCGCCACCCCGGCTTCCGAAGCCCACCGAATCCCCGAGCCCTCCAGCATTCTGGTCACCCGCTTTTCGATTGCTTCCGATTCGTCGTGGGCGCGGGTAATTGTTTCTTGCAGCACAACCGCACTTGCCCCGGCATAGTAATATCCCGTCTGGCTGCGATCCACACCCAAGCATAGCACGTCCAAATGCGCATCATGGGCTTGGGCCATTTCCATTGCATGGCCCAGAACGTCATCGACCAACTCTTCGTCGGTAACAACGGTGAACAGACTGTTAAAGGTCATCGCGGAGCCCTTCTCTTTGCTTTGTCTGACACCAGACTACGCTGTTGCGGGGGCCTTACGCATTGATGCTCGTCAAAGAATGCGACAATGGGTCTTGATGCAGATCAAAGCGGGTTTTGCTGTATCTTATCATTAAAGTATCAGTCTAAACGCGCCCGTGCGATCGTGACGAATCGCACGGATAAAGACGAAGGGACGCAAAATGACGAACTATTTCAAGCTGATCGTGCTTGGAGTGATCGCGCTGTTGGCGCTGATCGCTGCCAATTACGCGCGCGATCTGGCCTATCTGGTCAACGCGCTGACGATCGCGCTGGCCGCGATCGGCCTTTTCATCTGGACGCTTCGCCAAACGGATGAACCCGTGCTGAAGGTGGATTTATCCGGCGAATATATGGATGGCGTTGTGCGTGCTGGCGTGATCGCCACCGCGCTTTGGGGCGTTGTGGGGTTCATTGCCGGGACGTTCATCGCGTTCCAGCTGGCATTTCCGGTGCTTAATTTCGATTGGGCGCAGGGCTACCTGAACTTTGGCCGTCTGCGGCCGCTTCACACCTCGGCGGTGATTTTCGCCTTTGGTGGCAACGCCTTGATCGCCACATCGTTCTATGTCGTGCAGCGTACCAGCGCCGCACGTCTTTGGGGCGGCAATCTGGCGTGGTTCGTGTTCTGGGGCTATCAGCTTGTGATCGTTCTGGCTGCCACCGGCTATGTGCTGGGTGCGACGCAGTCAAAAGAATACGCCGAACCGGAATGGTATACTGACTGGTGGCTGACGATCGTCTGGGTGGCTTATCTGGCCGTGTTCCTCGGCACCATCGTCAAGCGCAAAGAGCGTCACATTTACGTCGCCAACTGGTTCTATCTGTCCTTCATCATCACCGTTGCGATGCTGCATATCGTCAACAACCTGTCGATCCCGGTGTCGATCTTCGGCTCCAAGTCGGTTCAGGTGTTCTCGGGTGTGCAGGATGCAATGACGCAGTGGTGGTATGGCCACAACGCCGTGGGCTTCTTCCTGACCGCGGGCTTCCTTGGCATGATGTATTACTTCGTGCCCAAGCAGGCCGAACGCCCGGTTTATTCCTACAAGCTGTCGATCATCCACTTCTGGGCGCTGATCTTCATCTATATCTGGGCCGGTCCGCACCACCTGCACTACACCGCGCTGCCTGACTGGGCCTCGACGCTGGGCATGGTGTTCTCGATCGTGCTGTGGATGCCGTCATGGGGTGGCATGATCAACGGTCTGATGACCTTGTCGGGCGCATGGGACAAGCTGCGCACGGACCCGATCATCCGCATGATGGTGATCTCGGTCGGGTTCTACGGCATGTCGACCTTTGAAGGCCCGATGATGTCGATCCGCGCGGTGAACTCGCTGTCGCACTACACCGACTGGACCATTGGCCACGTGCACTCGGGTGCGCTGGGCTGGAACGGCATGATCACCTTTGGCGCGCTCTACTTCCTTGTGCCGCGTCTTTGGAACCGTGAGCGCCTCTACTCGCTTTCGATGGTCAGCTGGCATTTCTGGCTCGCGACCATCGGCATCATCCTCTACGCCGCCTCCATGTGGGTGACCGGCATCATGGAGGGCCTGATGTGGCGCGAAGTGGACGCCAACGGCTTCTTGGTGAACTCGTTTGCCGATACCGTGGATGCCAAGCTGCCGATGTATGTCGTGCGTGCCTTGGGCGGGGTCCTGTATATCACCGGCGCAGTCATTATGTGCTATAACCTCTACATGACCGTCAAACGGAGCCCGGCTGTTGAAGCCAACAACTCCGTTGTCCCGGCTGAATAAGAAAGGGACTGACCCATGGGAATTCTCGACAAACACAAGATTCTTGAGAAGAACGTCACACTTCTTTCGATCTTTGCCTTCCTCGTCGTGACCATTGGCGGCATCGTGCAGATCGCACCGTTGTTTTGGCTGGAAAACACCATTGAGGATGTAGAGGGCATGCGCCCCTACACCCCGCTGGAACTGGCCGGGCGCGATATCTATATCCGCGAAGGGTGCTATGTCTGTCACAGCCAGATGATCCGCCCCATGCGCGACGAGGTCGAACGCTATGGCCATTATAGCCTTGCGGCGGAATCGCAGTATGACCACCCGTTCCAGTGGGGCTCCAAGCGGACAGGGCCTGACCTTGCCCGCGTCGGTGGGCGCTACTCGGACGAGTGGCATGTCGACCACCTGCGCGACCCGCAAAGCGTGGTGCCGGAATCGGTGATGCCGAAATACGGCTTCCTCGAAAACCGGATGATTGATGGCGAATATATCGGCGACCTTCTCAAGACCCACCGTTTGGTCGGTGTGCCTTACACGGAAGCGATGATCGAAAACGCGCAGGCCGATTTTGCCGTGCAAACCGATCCGTTCGGCGACATTGACGGCCTGTTGGAGCGGTATGGCGAAAAGGTCAATGTGCGCAATTTCGACGGTCAGGCCGGGATCTCTGAGGCCGACGCACTGATCGCATATCTGCAAATGCTGGGCACGCTGGTTGATTTCTCAACCTTCACGCCTGTGGCCAGCCGATAAAGGAGCATTCCAATGGAAACCTATTCCTTTCTCCGCGAATTCGCAGATAGCTGGATGCTTTTGTTCCTGTTCTTGTTCTTCATCGGTGTGGTGATCTGGGTCTTCCGGCCCGGATCCACCAAAACCTACGAAGATCCGTCAGGCATTCCCTTCCGGCACGAAGACAAGCCCGCCCGCGAGGGTGAGGCCGACGCCAAGGAGGCGTGAACGACATGGCTAAGAAACCGAACAAAAAGCACGAGGTCGAAACGACCGGCCACCAATGGGACGGTATCGAAGAGTATAACAACCCCTTGCCGCGGTGGTGGCTGTGGATTTTCTACGCCTGTATCGTCTGGGCGATCTGGTACAGCATCGCCTATCCGGCATGGCCCATGATCTCGGGTGCAACCAAAGGCTACCTTGGCTGGTCAACCCGTGAGAACGTGGCGCAGGACATCGCCCAAGCCGAAGCGGCCAACGCCGAGATCAACACCAAGCTCGCCTCGGTCGAACTGGCGTCGATCGCCGATGATCCTGAATTGGCGGGTTATGCCAGTTCGGCAGGGGCAGCCGTCTATAAAACCTGGTGCGCTCAGTGCCACGGGTCAGGGGCTGCCGGCGCCAAGGGCTATCCGAACCTTCAGGATGATGCATGGCTGTGGGGTGGCACGATTGACGATATCCACTACACTGTCGCTCACGGCATCCGAAACGAGCAAGACCCGGATGCGCGATATTCGGAAATGCCCGCTTTCGCCGACCTTTTGGCGGAAGAAGAGGTGGAGCAGGTGGTGAACTATGTCATGTCCCTGTCGCCTGCTTACGATCCGCAGGACGCCTCGTTGGTCGAAGCTGGCGCCGAGGTTTACGACATCAACTGTTCGGCCTGTCATGGCGTCGATGGCAAAGGTGACATCTACCAAGGTGCGCCCAACCTGACCGACGCGATCTGGCTGTATGGTGGTGACTACGAAACCGTCATGGAAACTGTCATGAACTCGCGCTTTGGTGTCATGCCAGCCATGGGTGGGGCCGACTTGTCCGAGGCCGAGATCCGCGCCGTGGCAACTTATGTGCACCAGCTGGGCGGCGGCGAATAAACCCCGGCCGAGCATAAAAGAATACCCGCGGGCGGCACGCCGCCTGCGGGTTCCGGCACCGGCCCTTCCGTCCTGTTCGCGCGTTTCCTGGAAGGCCGGTGCCACCCTTATCCCGAAAATCGGCTGGTCTTGTCAACGTCGCAATGGCGTTTCAACTCTGTCAGCGGGGCGAACAAGCCACCCAAGCTGGCCCCGCCGATGGGCCGGGCATAGCCATGCGGTCGGGTTCGAGCCCTTGCCAAATGACTGCGTCGGCAGGCCGCAATTGTATCTGGCGCCAAATAGATCAATTTCAGAATCAGAATTTGATGCAGGTCAAGGCTGGACCGTCCGGCACCTGAAACAACACGCTGGAACAATAACGCGCATACCGGAGTGATTCCGTTGTCTGATACCCAACCCGAAGCCCCCAGTCTTTACGCCGCCCGGGAACCCGTGTTTCCCAAGAAAGTCTATGGCAATTTCCGAAACCTGAAATGGGTGATCATGATCATCACCTTGGGCATTTACTACGTGACGCCGTGGATTCGTTGGGATCGTGGGCCAAACCTGCCCGATCAGGCCGTTCTTCTGGATCTGGGCAGTCGCCGGTTCTTCTTTTTCTGGATTGAGATCTGGCCGCATGAATTTTATTTCGTCGCCGGGCTTTTGGTTATGGCCGGGCTGGGCCTGTTTTTGTTTACCTCGGCCCTTGGGCGCGTGTGGTGTGGCTATGCCTGTCCGCAAACCGTTTGGACGGATTTGTTCATTCTGGTTGAACGCTGGATCGAAGGCGACCGCAACGCACGCCTGCGTCTGCACCGTCAGAAAAAGCTGGATTTCCGCAAGGTTCGGCTGCGCCTCACGAAATGGCTGTCATGGTTGCTGATCGCGGCGGCCACAGGTGGGGCGTGGGTGTTCTACTTTACCGATGCGCCGACCCTGTTGGTTGATTTGTTCACGCTGAACGCGCATCCGGTTGCCTACACGACAATCGGTATTCTGACGGCCACAACCTTTGCCTTTGGCGGGTTCGCTCGCGAACAGATTTGCATCTATGCTTGTCCTTGGCCGCGCATTCAGGCCGCCATGATGGACGAAGACACGCTGACCGTGGGGTATCGCGAATGGCGCGGTGAGCCGCGTAAAAACTCGGACGAGGTCAAGGCCGGTGAAGAGCAGGGCGATTGCATCGACTGCATGGCCTGCGTCAATGTCTGCCCCGTGGGCATTGATATTCGCGACGGTCAGCAGCTTGAATGCATCACCTGCGCGCTGTGCATCGACGCGTGTGATGATATCATGGCCAAGATCGGCAAGCCGCGTGGCTTGATCGATTACATGGCGCTGACAGATGAGCAAAGCGAACGCGCGGGCAACGCGCCCAAGCCGATCATCAAACACATCCTGCGTCCGCGCACCATTCTGTATACTGCGCTTTGGTCGCTGGTTGGGGTGTTGCTGGTCTTTGCTTTGTTTATCCGCTCGGATATCGACATGACGGTCGCGCCGGTGCGTAACCCGACCTATGTCACAATGTCAGACGGCACGATCCGCAACGTGTACGAGGTGCGGTTGCGCAACATGCATGGCGAGGACCGCCCATTCCGCATGACCGTCAGCGGCGACCCCGCGATCCGCATTCAGCTTGAGGGGACGCCATATGGCAGCGTCACGGTTCCTGCCGACTCGACCTATCTGCAGCGGGTCTACCTGATGGCGCCGCCCGGTTCGGACGCGGCACGTGACGAACGCACTGACGTGCGCCTGTGGGTCGAAGACACGTCGAACGGTGAGCGCACGTATGAAGACACGTTCTTTAATGGAAGGGCCAACTGATGGCAGAACGCAAGATCACTGGTAAACATGTCCTGTTCATTTTCGTCGGGGCTTTCGGGATCATCATATCGGTCAATCTTTTGCTGGCCTATTCCGCTGTGAAAACCTTTCCGGGGCTTGAGGTGCGCAACTCGTATATTGCCAGCCAGACCTTCGATGATCGCAAAGCCGCGCAAGAGGCGTTGGGCTGGACAATCGACGCGCGCCATCAAGATGGCCGTCTGACCCTGTCGATTATCGACGATGCCGGGCAGCCCGTGGCCGTCAAGATGCTGGATGCCACCGTGGGCCGCGCCACCCATGTGGCCGATGATGTGACCCCCGATTTCCAGTTTGACGGATCGGCCTACGTGGCCGATGTGCCTTTGGGGGATGGGAATTGGAATATCCGGATGACAGCTCTTGCCTTCGACGGGACCGAGTTTCAACAGCGGGTCGTTTTGATCAAGGATTAAGGCCAATGACAGCCAGCATGCGCCCCACCCCTTCGGCCTGTCCAGCCTGCGCCGCCGCGCCGGCGGCGGAGAAACTGGCCGAGATGCAGCCGCACGATCCGGCGCAGATTGCCCTGTCATTGCCGACGATCCACTGTTCGGCTTGTATCACCAAGATCGAAAAGGCGCTGGATGCGCATCCTCAGGTCAAATCGGCCCGCGTCAACCTGACCCTGAAACGGGCCAGTATCGAGGCCGAGCCCGAAGTCACCGCTCAGGACATGAAAGAACTGGTCGAGGGCTTGGGGTTTGAAGCGCACGAGTTGGACGCGGGCACCCTGAACGCCACCGCCAACGACCGCGCCGGGCGCGAATTGCTGATGCGGCTGGCGGTGGCAGGTTTTGCCAGCATGAATGTCATGCTTTTGTCGGTGTCGGTCTGGTCAGGTGCAGCCGATGCCACGCGCGATATGTTCCACTGGATTTCCGCAGCGATTGCCCTGCCGACCATCGCCTTTTCCGGGCAGCCGTTTTTCCGCAGCGCATGGGCGGCGCTGTCGAACAAGCAGCTGAACATGGATGTGCCGATCACGCTGGCCATCCTGCTGGCGATTGTCACCTCGCTTTGGGAAACGTCGCTGTCGGGGGAACATGCCTATTTTGATGCGGCCCTTGCGCTGACATTCTTCTTGTTAGCGGGCCGCTACCTTGACCACCGGACCCGTGCAATCGCGCGATCTGCGGCCGAGGAGTTGACCGCGCTGGAAGTGCCCCGCGCCACCCGCCTGACCGATACAGGCGACGAAGAAATCGTCAACGTGGCACAACTGGCTGTGGGCGACCTGATTTTGGTGCGTCCGGGCGGGCGGATGCCCGTGGATGGGGGCATCACTCAAGGCACCTCGGAAATCGACCGCTCGTTGCTGACGGGCGAAACCCTGCCCGTCTTTGCCAGCGAAGGGCAGGCCGTTTCGGCGGGCGAGGTCAACCTGACAGGGCCGCTGACCATCCGGGCCACTGCCGTTGGGGCCGATACATCGCTGCACCAGATGGCCGATCTGGTGGCCATCGCCGAATCCGGGCGGTCGCGCTATACCTCGCTGGCGGACAAGGCGGCGAAACTTTATGCGCCCGGCGTGCATATCCTGTCGGCCTTGGCCTTTGTCGGTTGGTATCTCTACACCTTCGATCTGCGCACCGCGCTGAATATCGCCGCCGCCGTGCTGATCATCACCTGCCCTTGCGCGCTTGGTTTGGCCGTGCCCGCCGTAACCACGGCGGCCAGTGGGCGTTTGTTCCGCAAGGGGATGCTGATCAAACACGAAACCGCGTTGGAACGTCTGGCGCAGGTCGATACCGTGGTGTTCGATAAAACCGGCACGCTGACCGCAGGAACACCCGAACTGACCAATTTGGCCCAATTGCCGCGCGCTGATGTCGAACTGGCGCTGGCGCTGGCGCAAGGCTCGTCGCACCCGCTGGCACAGGCCATCACCCGCGCCGCGCGCGAGGCTGGCATTGCGCCGGCGCAGGTCACTGACGTGACCGAGGTGCCCGGCTACGGCACCAAAGCCCAATTGAACGGCCAAGAGGTTCGCCTTGGCCGCGCCAGTTGGACGGGCGCGCAGGGCCGCGCGGAAACCGCCACCTTCCTGCAAAATGGTGATGCCGCGCCTGTGGCCTTTGTTTTTGCCGACCGCCTGCGCGAGGGGGCCGCCGAAGCGGTTCAGGCGCTGAAAGATGCGGGCAAAACCGTTTATCTGATGTCGGGCGATACTACCCCGGCGGTCGAGGCGCTGGCCAACCGCCTTGGCATCACCCGCTGGCTGGCCGAGGCCTTGCCAGCCGATAAATCCAGCCGCATTCAGGCGCTTACCGATGAGGGCGCCAAGGTGCTGATGGTGGGTGATGGTCTGAACGACACCGCCGCTTTGGCGGCGGCCCATGTCTCGATCTCGCCGGCAACGGCGCTGGATGCGGCGCGCGTGGCGTCCGATATCGTGCTGTTGGGCGGTGATCTGTCGCCGATTGCGTCGGCCTGCGCCACGGCCCGTTCGGCCACCCGGCGTATCCGGGAAAACTTCCGCATTGCCACGGTCTACAACGTGATCGCCGTGCCTCTGGCGGTGGCGGGGCTTTGCTCGCCGTTGATCGCGGCCTTGGCCATGTCGGCCAGTTCGATTACAGTGTCCCTGAACGCACTTCGCCTAAGGTGACCCCATGACCATCCTTGCCTACCTGATTCCCATTTCGCTGTTTTTGGGCGGTGTCGGTCTGGTGTTTTTCGTCTACACGGTGAAATCCAACCAATACGACGACCCCGAAGGCGACGCCCGCCGCATTCTGAGCGACGAATACGACGACCGCCCCAAGCAATAAGGCGCACGCCGGGGCTCACTCAAGCTCGGTCACAACCTCGGCGCTGCGCTCTAGCGTGCGATGCACCGGGCATTTGTCGGCAATTTCAAGCAGACGGGTGCGCTGCTCGGCATCCAGATCGCCCTCCAGCCGGATCACCCTTGTAAACCGATCGGCCTTGGCGTTCCCCTGCGCTGCGGCGTCTTGGGCGTGCACCTTGTCGTGGCTGACATCCACACTGACATGGGTCAGCGACCAGCCTTTGCGCCGGGCATACATGCGAATGGTCATCGACGTGCAGGCGCCCAAGCCCGCCGACAGAAAGCCATAGGGCGACATGCCCTTGTCTGTGCCGCCATAGGCCTCGGGCTCATCCGCCAGAACGTGGTGCTTTTCGCCCGCATTGATATCTTGCAAGAATCCATCAGGGTCCGCTTCGCTGATCCGCACGATGCCTTCGGGCGCGCCGGGCGGCGGGGCCGGGGGGCGCAGATCAAGATAATGCGCGGCCCACGCGGCAATCACCCCGGCGGCATATTCGGCGTCATCGGCGTTGCTGATCAGGTGATCGGCGGTGTCGAGGGTGATAAAACTCTTGGGGTGTTTGGCGGCGCGGAAAATCTCGGACGCATTGTTGATCCCGACGATCGCATCGCGCGGGGCGTGCAGAATCAAAAGCGCGCGATCCAGTGCTTTGATTTCGTCGGTCAGGTTTTCGGCGGCGACGCTGCGCACGAAATCGCGCCCGATGGTCACGCTGCGCCCGCCCAGATTGACCTCGGCTTTGCCGTCTTGCTCAATGCGGTCCAGCGCGTCGCCAAAATTATGCGTCACATGGCCGGGATCGTAAGGCGCGCCGATTGTCACCACCGCGCGTGCGCTATCAATCTTGCGGGCGGCCGCCAATATCGCCGCCCCGCCCAGTGAATGCCCGATCAACAGTCCGGGTGCCATGCTGCGCGCCTCCAGCGCCTCTGCCGCCAAAACCAGATCATCCACATTCGACACAAACGTGGTGTTGGCGAATTCACCCTCGGAATGGCCAAGCCCGGTAAAATCGAACCGCAGCACCGCAATTCCAGCGCCTGCAAGCCGGGCGGCGATACGTCGGGCCGCGGGGATGTCTTTGGAACAGGTGAAACAATGAGCAAACAGCGCCGTTCCAAGATGGGGGCCTTCGGGCAAGTCGAGGCGCGCCGACAAGTCGTCGCCGGCGTGACCCCGGAAGGTAAAGCGTTCGGTGGGCATGAGGCGTCCTTTCTATACGGGTCTGCTATTGAGGGTAGGGAGGCGATGCTTGGCTTTCCAGCCATGTGTCGGACCCGTCACGCCAAGGTGATCGGTTTGAAACCATAGCATTTAGGGCGAATTGCTTGGAAAAACGGCGCAGGTTCCAGAAGCTTTGTTAACAAAGGGGCGTCATCCTGACCGGACAGGAGTGATGGAATATCGGTATGCAACTGCGCCTTTCAACTCGCAATGATGTCCGGCTATTCACCGCGAGTGTGGTGGTTGCGATGGTGTGTGGCTCGGTGCTGCTCAACTTCATGATCATGCCGCCCGATTTGATGCGCAAAACGATGATTTCAGGCGCGGTGATTGCCATGATGCTATCAGCGCCGGTCGCCTATTTCGTGGGCACCCGCCTGCGTGAAATCCATGATCTCAATCAGCGTCTGCGTCAGGCCATCAGCTTTGATCCGCTGACCGGGGCGCACACACGCACCAATTTCCACTCGCGCGTGGCGCAGTTGCGGCGCGGACCAATGTCCCTGATCATCGCCGATATCGACCACTTCAAGGCGATCAATGACCGGTTCGGCCATCAGGCGGGCGATACCGCACTGCACCAATTCGCCAATGCGCTTTTGGACAATTGCCGCGCCAGCGATATTGTTGCTCGCTTCGGCGGCGAAGAATTCGTGATTCTCATGGCTGGCACTGGAGCGCGTGATGGCTTGATCGCTGCGGAACGCCTGTGCCAGCGTGTGCGCGACTGCCCAATCACGGTGGAAGGCACGGCAATGAACGTGACCGCCAGCTTTGGGGTGGCTGGTTTGAAGGATCCTGCCCAAATCGAAAAGGCGATCCGTGCAGCCGATCTGGCACTATATCGAGCCAAGGCCGAAGGGCGCAACCGTGTCTGCCTTTATGACGCCAAGATTGATATGGAATACAGCCCTGCCAGCGCTGATAATGCGGTTTGAAAGCGGTCCAGCTTTTCCCACCAGGCTAGTCCTGCCAAGCAGCATGGCCCAAATGCCGTCCGCTCTGCGAATGTTACAGGGTTCTGAGGTGCCGCTAAAGCAAACCGTGCAAAACCACCCGCCGCTTTTCGAAAGATGCCGCGCAAAGGTGTTGCATTCAAACGCAGGCTGCGCCTGTCACAGACGCTTTGAAAAAACGTCACACGTCCGTTTCACTCCGTCGGTTACGTGAGTGCAGACACATCACTAGAACGGAGTTCGCAATGCGTCCCCTGACACTCTCCGCCATGACCCTGACCATGGCCACCATTACAGCGCCGATAGCCATTGCCGCGGACCAAATGACATACGGCCCCCGCCCGTCCTACCTGATCGACCGGATGCAGGATGGGGCGCTGAAATCGCAACTGGCCGCCTGTCTGGGCCAAACGCCACAGCGCTCCAGCTTTTCGATCGGTCACCGTGGCGCGCCGATGATGTTTCCCGAACATACCGTCGAATCGAACCGCGCCGCGGCGCGCATGGGGGCAGGCATTCTGGAATGCGACGTGACCTTCACCATGGATCACGAATTGGTTTGTCGCCACGCCCAGAACGATTTGCACACAACCACGAACATTCTGGCCAGCGATCTGGCTGACACCTGTGTCACGCCTTTTGCCCCCGCCAACGGCGACACCCCCGCCGCAGCCGAATGCCGGACGTCCGAGATCACGCTGGCCCAGTTCCGCACCTTGACAGGCAAGATGGACGCGGCCGACAGCAGCGCCACTACCGTCGAGGCGTATATGGACGGTACCGCCAATTGGCGGACCGATCTGTATTCCGCCCAAGGGGGCACGTTGATGACACATGCGGAATCGATCGACCTTTTCAAATCTCTGGGCGCCAAGTTCACACCCGAACTGAAAAGCCCCTCGGTCGACATGCCGCATGACGGCTTTACGCAACAAGACTATGCGCAGAAAATGATCGACGAATATAAATCAGCGGGCATACCGGCCAAGGACGTTTGGCCACAATCGTTCAACCTGAACGACGTTCTCTATTGGATCAAGGCCGAACCGAACTTTGGTGCGCAAGCGGTATATCTGGTCGAATGGCATGACGGGTTCGACGAACAAGACCCCGAAACATGGCAACAGGATTTCGCCGCGTTGAAAGCTCAGGGCGTGAACTACTTGGCACCGTCCATGAACATGCTGGTGACACCCAAGGACGGCGATTATACCGCATCGGCCTACGCCGAGGCCGCGCGCGAGGCCGGGTTGAACCTGATCACCTGGACGCTGGAACGGTCGGGCCCGCTGACGTCAGGCGGGGGATGGTATTTCCGTTCAGTCACCGATGTGACCGACAGCGATGCCGATTATTACAATATCCTGCGCGCCCTGCATCAGGATGCCGCTATCAAGGGTATCTTCAGCGACTGGCCTGCAACCGTCACTTACTATGCCAATTGCATGGGGCTGGACTGATCCTCTCACACCGTTTCAAAAAGGTGCGCGCCCAAGGGGGGAGCCATTCCGAGATGTAGGACACGGGCGGCAGGAAACTGTCGCCCGTTTTCTGTTTGAAGCGGTCATCGACCCTGAAGTTTTGCCCACATCGGCGTGCCGTGGAACAGCCAAGGTTGGTAGAGAATCCGGGCGAGGTCGGGCAGGTGAGGGCGGTCGTCCCGTCGGCGGTCTTGCTTTTTCTGGCTGGCTCCATCCGGGGCCTCTGCCCCTTCGGCGCTGCCTGCTGCCTGCTCCGGTTCCTTCGGTTTCGACGGTTGATGGACACCCATCCGCATCGCAGGGGTAGTCCGGACGATCTTATTGGTTCGCCTTTTTGGAACAAGGATTGCCCTGTCTGTCCCCGGCACCGCGAGACGCCTGAACTGCTCGCCATTCTCGGCCGCATCAGCATTCTCTTCCTCTGCGCCGGTCGCTGCACCTTCTGGCGATGATGCCTCCTCTTCCATAGGCTGCTGGTAGGGCCGCCAGTCGAAGAAGTTGTAGTGCACGCGCCATATGTTCATCAGGGCGATCAGGACGCGCGGATTGTAGGCGGCACCGTTGATGTATTTTGCGCCTACACGAGAACTGCGGCCACCCGCCCGCTGGATGATACTGACCCGCTCGCGGATGGCGTTCATAAAGGTAGAAGTCGGCTGGATCGTTGCGTGGATGACCCTTCGGGTGATGGCAGCGCGAAGGTCTGGATCGTCTATCTCATCGTCGATGCCCAGCCGTCGATAGGCGGCGCGATAACGCGGCGACAGGATCGGGAAGCCCACGGTCTTGTCGACCTCGTTGGCCGTCTGGATGGGGCTATTAACCCACAAGCGCGGAAACGCGGCGGAGGCGAGGTTCGGCCCCACCAGCGGGTTTATCGATTGGTCGTTCGGGTCGGTACGGTAGGCGGGACTAAGGTTCGCCGAGGTCCAGCTTTGTAGTGCTTCCCACGGTGTCAGGTCGGGGTGCATCTTGCGCCACTCCGCGAGGCTCTCCGAAAACTCCGCCTGCTTTTCCCGGATATGGTCGATCGACGCATCCTTCGTGAATCCAATAACAGCCCATTCGAACCTGTCTGCCAGGATCTCCTCACGGAAGATGTGTGGCACGACGCGGGCCATCTGCCCCTCCTTTTCCCCGACGAGCGTAAGCTTACCACTGGGAATCATCCATTTGAGGCAGGCGAGCGATGCCGCTTTCGTGTAGGTATCGCGGGTCATCACTCCATCGAAGGCATTCCGGCTGTCGCGCTCGTGCTTGACGAAGTTGAACCAGTGCTCGCGGAGGTATTCGATCTCGTCTGCCCGAGCGCTGGCGGCCTGTGTCGCCATTTGAGCCTCTGTCGAGAGTACCTCTCCCGCAGCATCGAATGCTTTGGCGGTCCGCCAAACAAAGTGGCGCAGGCGCATCGCGGCGGCAGAGAAGAGCGCCGGCTCGTCGAACCGCGCTGTCGGCCTTTGAAAGTGGAGCAATGGCGCGGTGAAGGAGCCGTCCGAGTTCCGGTAATGCTTTCGAAGAGAAGAGGCCCGAGCGACGCCGAAATAGGCGTCCTCGATCACTTCATGCGGGTCGATGGTCGGATCGAAATCCACATCGCAGCGGAAGACATAGCCCGACGGGATATCCGCGCTGACCGAGCAGTTCAGCTGCGTGATTTTGCGATCAATCTTCGTCTGCCAGTTCACGCCGACGACGATGTCGTCGTGCGCGATGCGAGTGTGGGTGTATGGCTTGCCGTCCTTGATGCGCTGCCGTTCGACGCGTTTTCGCCATTTCGCGAGTTGCGCCTGCTCGTAGGCGAGGAGGGTTCGCTCCAACCAGAAGATACGATCGTAGAGCCTGGACATTCCCGGCTCCGTTTCGCCCCTTGGAGTCCGGAGGATACGGCGGATGTCGTGAAGGCCGGTGCCGTTGGCCAGCAGGGACAAGATCTCGATGTTCTCGTCGCGCTTCTTCTGGCGACGATGTTCGCTCGATACCGTGAAGCGGGCGCCAGGTAGTCCCTTGCAGGGCTTGTGGATCACTCTGACGGAGCGTGCACGGGGCACAGAACCCTTTTTGTGGCCGACCTTTCGCGGCGGTTTGCCGTTGGCGCCGTTGAAGATAAACTCCTCAGGCTTTTCCAGATAGGCAGTGCCGCAGTTGCCGCAGATTGGTCCTTCCAGGGCGCCGTTCTGGACCCAAAGTCGATTTCGTTCTTCCTCGTAGGCCTCGTTCGAAATCAGCCGGGTCCGGACCCCGCATTCTGAGTTGCCTCGGAGGTGCTGACAGACCAAGACCCGACCGTCATTCCACGCCCGCGGATCGCCAGCGAACTCGAAAGCATCGGTCACGCGATGGAGGTTGTCGCCGCTTTCCGCCTCGATCTTGTAGCGACCGACGCCGCGCGCGATCTTGGGATCAGCCATTGCGGCCCTCAACCGCTTCTCGGACGCGCCGCGCCCGACGAAGGCGTGCCTCGTAGGCGCCGGTTCGATCCCATAGTTCCCGCAGTCGGGATCACCACAGCAGTTGAAATTTGTATCGCCCGAGACGCGGGGGTATATTTGCGCAAGCGTGAGGTTTTTCAGGCTCTTCACCTTGTTCGGTCCTTTCGTCCGTTTCTGTGTCAAGAGCTTGCACGCCTCCAAGATTGGCCAGTCTGGCCAATGACGAAATCAGACGGACGCCAAAGCGCCACGCCGCGGGAAGTTCGAACTTCCCGCCATTCCGACCCTGATGGCGGAAAAATCAGACGAAATTTAGACGGAAAAACAAAAGCCTGCCGACTTCTCGGTCGGCAGGCTGGCAGGACCTGTGTCCTACGGTGCGGAATGGCTCCCCCAAGGGGCGCGCGCTGTTTATTGTGTTGGGGGCGCTGCCCCCAAACCCCCGGGATATTTATGAACAAAAGAAGGGCAGGGCCTTAGACCCCGCCCACAGACCGATAGAGCCAGCCTTCTTATGTTACGGTCATCGGCGTCCCCGCCTGTGCCGCGCTGACAAGATGGCATCGAAAGGTTTCCAAATCGTTATTCATTGTTCTCAAAATACTCCGGGGGAGTCGCCGCTTGCGGCGGCGGGGGCAGCGCCCCCCATCCACAGCGGGGTTTTGAAAACGAATGTCAGCCGCCGCGCACTGTGTCGATCATCAGTTGCACATTGTCGGGGTCAGCATCGGGTGTGATGCCGTGGCCAAGGTTGAAAATATGCGGCCCGTTTTTCAGGGTCTCCACGATATGGCGTGTTTCGCGCACAAGCGCGTCGCCGCCGGTGACCATGTGTTTCGAGGCAAGGTTGCCCTGCACACAGCCCGAGGGCTGGACATGCTTGGCAACCCATTCCGGGCTGACCGAGTTGTCGATGGCCACACAATCTGCGCCGGTTTTTTCGTGAAAGCCGATGTATTTATCGCCCGCTTCGCGCGGGAAGGCGATGACAGGAATGCCGGGATGGCGCGCCTTGAGCTCGGATATGATGCGTTTGGCGGGCGCGGTTGCGTATTTGTCGAAATCTTCACCGGTCAGCGACCCGGCCCAACTGTCGAACAGTTTGACGCATTCCGCACCGGCCTCGATCTGGGCGGATAAATATTCGATTGTGGCCTCGGTCAACCGTTCTAGCAGGGCTTCGAAAAGCGGTTTGTTTTCAGCTTTCAGCGCATGCGCCGGGCCTTGGTCTGGGGTACCGCGACCGGCGATCATGTAAGTGGCAACGGTCCAAGGGGCTCCGGCGAATCCGATCAGAGTTGTTTCCGAGGGTAGGGCCTGCGACAGATTGCGCACGGTCTGATAGATCGGGTTGAGG
>DATFJQ010000200.1:0-27677 GCA_035269125.1 Roseovarius sp. | reverse complement strand
GGATGCAAGGCATCGCCCTGGTCCCCGAACCGCTGTGGTGGCTTTTGGGGGCGATTGTCAGCTTTTATTTCGGAGCACGGCATCAATTGAAGGGGCAGGAGTTTCAACAGTCAGTCGCGCGCACGCTGGCGCATGCCCCATTGGTCGCCGAGAATCTGCAGCGATTGCAGCGGTTGCGCGCCGACAGCCCCGGCGTGGCCGATCCGGGGTCGGACGCGGACACGGCGTTGACGGTCATTCGTCCGGCAAACAATCCGGCGCTGGCAGACTGGAGAGCGCGCGACATGGCGCGCACCCGATAGCCACGCGACCCGCGACAATGTGAACACATTGAGGTTACGAATCCGATTGGCTGGACTGACTTGAATTGTCTATATTGGGGTCATGATTACAGAACTCGGCCACTTTGCCCTCGTCCTCGCCTTTTTCGTCGCCTGTGTCCAAGCGGTTGTGCCGCTTGTTGGGGCGTATAAACGCTGGCCCGGCTGGATGGCCGTGGCGGAACCTGCGGCGAATGTTCAATTCCTTCTGACGGCGGCGTCATTCGCGGCGTTGACCTATGCCTTTGTGTTCTCGGATTTCTCGGTGCAACTGGTGACGATCAACAGTCACACCGACAAACCGTTGCTTTACAAAATCACCGGGGTTTGGGGTAATCACGAAGGCTCAATGCTGCTGTGGGTGCTGATCGTCACCTTGTTCGGCGCGTTTGCGGCATGGTTCGGCGGGAACCTGCCGCCGACCCTGAAAGCGCGGGTCTTGTCGGTGCAGGCGATGATCGGGGTGGCGTTTTTCGCCTTTATCCTGTTCACCTCCAACCCGTTTTTGCGCATGGCCGTTCCGCCCTTTGACGGGCAAGACCTGAACCCATTGCTGCAAGACCCAGGTTTGGCCTTCCATCCTCCGTTTTTGTATTTGGGCTATGTAGGTCTTTCGATGACCTTCTCGTTCGCCGTTGCCGCCTTGATCGAAGGGCGCGTGGATGCGGCGTGGGGCCGGTGGGTGCGGCCTTACACGCTGGCGGCGTGGATTTTCCTGACCCTCGGGATCGGCCTTGGCAGTTGGTGGGCCTATTACGAGCTGGGCTGGGGTGGTTTCTGGTTCTGGGATCCGGTGGAGAATGCCAGCTTCATGCCGTGGTTGATTGCCATCGCGCTTTTGCACTCGGCCATCGTGGTGGAAAAGCGAGAAAGCCTGAAAAGCTGGACCGTGCTGTTGGCGATCATCGCCTTTGGGTTCTCGATGGTGGGTGCCTTCATCACACGCTCGGGGGTGATCACCTCGGTACACGCCTTTGCCACAGACCCTGAGCGCGGTGTTTTCCTGTTGCTTATTCTGGCGGTGTTCATGATCGGTGCGTTGGCATTGTTCGCGGCGCGGGCCAGCGTGTTGCAAGCCAAGGGCGTGTTTGCGCTGGCCAGTCGGGAATCATTTCTGGTGTCAAACAACGTCTTGTTGGCAGTGTCCGCCTTCGTGGTGTTCGTCGGCACCTTGTGGCCGCTGTTCAGTGAGATGGCGTTTGACCGTAAACTGTCGGTTGGCGCACCGTTCTTCAACATGGCCTTTACGCCGTTCATGGTGGTCTTGGGGCTTATCCTTCCGGTGGGCGCGATGCTGCCATGGAAGCGCGGCAATCTGGGGCGCACCATGCGAAAACTGCGCGGGGCCTTTGCACTGGCCGTGGCCGTCGGTGTCTTGACCTTTGCGATGCAGACCGGGCGCAGCGCGCTTGGCCCTGTCGGGCTGTTTTTGGGCGCGTGGCTGGTCTCCGGCGCTGCGGTTGACCTTTGGAGCCGGACAGGGCGGGGCAACAATCGTTTTCGCCGACTGATACGCCTTCCGGGCGCCGATTGGGGCAAGGCCGTGGCCCATGCCGGCCTTGGCGTGACCTTTGCTGGTGTTGCCGGCATTTTGGCCTGGGAAACCGAAGATATCCGCGTGATGCAGGTGGGCGAAAGCCTTGAATTGTCGGGCTTTACTGTCAATTTGGACGATGTCCGGCGCGTTCAGGGGCCGAACTATACCGCCATCCAGGCCGACATGATTTTGTCGCGCGACGGGCGTGTGATTTCAACCATGCAGCCCGAGAAACGCAACTATCCGGTGGCTCGCATGCCGACGACCGAGGCGGCGCTGGATATCGGATTTTGGCGTGATGTCTATGTTGTGATCGGCGATCCGCAAGAAAACGGTGGTTGGGCGGTGCGGACCTATTACAAACCGCTCGCGAACTGGATCTGGGGGGGCGCGATTTTGATGGCGATTGGTGGCGCGTTCAGTCTTGGCGACCGGCGTTATCGTGTGGCGGCGGGCGAGCGCAAAGCAACCTCGGACGCTTCGGGGGTGCCTGCGGAATGAAACGCCTGATCCTCAGCCTTGCCTTGTGCGTGTTGGCGGCCCCGATCTGGGCCGTGCAGCCGGACGAAATCCTGGACGATCCCAAGCTGGAAGAGCGGGCGCGCGATATCTCGTCGGGCCTGCGCTGTCTGGTGTGCCGCAACGAAAGCATTGACGATTCCGGTGCCGAACTGGCGCGCGATCTACGGCTTTTGGTGCGTGAACGGCTGGTCGAGGGCGACAGCGACGAGGAAGTGCTTCAGTTTGTTGTGGATCGCTATGGCGAGTATGTCTTGCTCAATCCACGCGTGACTGGGTCAAACCTTGTGCTGTGGCTGGCCGGACCCGCGATGCTACTGATCGGGGCCGGGATCGGCTGGAGCTATTTGCGTCGCCGCGGGCAGGCAGAAGACGACGCGATTGACCCTTTGAGCGAAAAAGAGGCCGAGCGTTTGCGCGAGATCATGAAAGACTGACGCGCCGTTCCGCTTTCCCTGTGGCGGTAAATCGGGTTTTATCGCGCCTGACATCATGCAACAGAGCGCATAAGGAGCAGCCCGGTGAAAGACTATCAAACCATTACGCTGGACATGGCAGATGACATCGCCGTTTTGCGTTTGAACCGCGCGGACAAGATGAACGCGCTCAACACCCAGATGCGGGCCGAGATCACCGATGCGGTTGGTGTCGCGGCCAAGGCGGCGCGGGTGCTGGTGATGACGGGCAATGGCAAGTGCTTTTGCTCGGGTCAGGATCTGAGCGACAACGGCAATGCCGCCAATCTTGATTTGGAACGGGTGCTGCGTGACGAATACGAACCGATGCTGCGCGCCATCGGCGAATGCCCAATCCCGACCATCAGCGCGGTCAATGGCCCGGCGGCCGGGGCCGGGGCCAATCTGGCACTGGCCGCCGACGTGGTGATTGCCTCGGAAAGCGCCTATTTCCTGCAAGCCTTTACGCGGA
The DNA here is from genome assembly GCA_035269125.1 of Roseovarius sp. Taxonomy (GTDB): domain Bacteria; phylum Pseudomonadota; class Alphaproteobacteria; order Rhodobacterales; family Rhodobacteraceae; genus Roseovarius. The sequence goes on along the minus strand of DATFJQ010000200.1, from coordinate 24,374 downwards.
TCGGGCTGATCCCCGACGCGGGCGGCACATATTGGTTGCCGCGTCAGATGGGGGCGGCCAAGGCAATGGGCGCGGCCCTGTTCGCCGAGCCTGTCAGCGCCCGGCAAGCCAGCGATTGGGGAATGATCTGGGAAGCGGTGGCCGACGATACATTCGAGGCGCAGTGGCTGGCCCGTGCAACGCATCTGGCCAAAGGGCCAACGGTGGCCTACCGCCAGTTGAAACAGGCGATCCGCCAAAGCTGGAGCAATGATTACAACGCGCAGTTGGATCTTGAGGCCAAGTTGCAGGGCGCGTGCGGACAAACCCGTGATTTCAAGGAGGGCGTGGTTGCCTTTCTGGAAAAACGTCCGGCCCGGTACGAGGGGCGCTGAGCTCTTAGCATGAGTATGGCAAGGCGCGGCCACGTCATAGCCGCGCCTTTTCCTGTCAGGGGCCGATTGCCGTGCGCGGATCCAGTTGGACATTTGCGGTTGTAAACCCGGTGCCCACGCCCTGCACCACGCTGACGGCCACACCATCCAGCAGCACGGTGGCATCGCCGTCGCTGGCGGTGGCACCCGCGCTGTAAGTGACAGTGACGGCTGGGGTTGCCCCGGTGGCGGTCGAGATAATCAGCGCGTCTTCGGTGCTGTCGAAATCGGTGATCACCGGGGCGTTGTCGCCCGCGACGGCATCGGTCGTGATGAAGGTGTCTTCGCCTGCACCGCCGGTCACGGTGTCGTCAAAGCCGAAGTAAAGTGTGTCATTGCCCGCACCACCATCGGCGATGTCGCCGATGCTGTCGCTATCTGCCGAAAGATCCGGTGGCGTGCTGGCTGAGGTGTCGCCAAAGCCACTGGCGACGATAGTGTCGCTGCCAGTGTCGCCACGGAATGTATCTTCGCCTTCGCCGTCGATCAGCAGGTCGTCATCGGCGCTGCCGCGCATGAAATCGTTGCCAGCCCCGCCAAGAAGCGTGTCATTGCCTTCGTTGCCGAACATGCGGTCATCACCATCGCCGGCGTCAATTTCATCGCTGCCGGCCCCGCCGCGCAGGATGTCGTCACCGGCCAGACCGTTGACAGAATCGTCGCCGCCTTCGGCTGCGATAAGATCGTCATTGGGTGTTCCGCTCAACGCTTCGGAATTGTCCGTGCCAGTCTGCGATGTGCCGATGTCGGCCTCTGGTCCATACCCCACAAGTGCAATGTCATCCGCTGTCAGGCTGCCTGCCGCGCCCAAAACGGTGGCCACGGTTTCGCTGTTCGACTGGATCAAGGCGTTGCCTGCGCCATCGTCGGCCACGGACAGGTCGGGAATATCGCCAGCCGCATCATAGCTGAACGCGATCTGATCGGTGGCCGCATCGTAATCGGTGATCTCCGCCGCGCTGCCGGATTGAAGCCAGTCACCCAGCCCAAAGGTATCAGAGCCGCCACCGCCCGTCGCGGTATCTTCGCTGCCGATGATCAGGGCATCGTCGCCAAAGCCTGCATTCATTTCGTCGCCCGCGTCGCCATCGCTGCCTGCGCCGCCAAGGGCCAGAGCGGCCAGTAGCGCTTCGACGGGAGTACTGTCTTCGGTGGCTTGCAGTTCGGCCTCAAGCTCGGACACGGTGCCATTGCCCAAGGGGGTTTGCACCCCGATCAAAGCATCGTCGCCGGTCGAGCCATTCATTGTGTCAGCCCCTTCGCCGCCTACTAGGACGTCGTTATCCGAGCCGCCCCAAAGCAGGTCATCGCCCGCGCCCCCAAAGGCCAGATCGACGCCGTCGCCACCAAACAGCTTGTCGGCGCCATCGCCGCCAGCCAAAGCGTCGTTGCCTACCAGCCCGGTCAGCCGGTCATCGCCGTCTTCCCCGCTGAGTTGGTCATTGCCAGCGCCGCCTTCGACGATATCGTTGCCGGCCCCTGCCGCGATTTTGGTGTCGTTATCGTCACCTGACAGCGTATCGTCGCCATCCGTGCCCGATGCGATATCGTCATCAGTGGTATCGTCGCCCTGATCACTGCCATCCTGATCGCCCGGGTCGTCCAAAAGGTCTTCGCCATTTCCATCGCCCGGTGCCGAAGGAAGAAAGAAACTGTCGTCGTCATCATCGTCGAAGCCAAAAACCAAACCCGCCGCGGCACCAATGCCCAGCAAACTCAAAAGCAGATAACCAATCACCGTACGCCCCCACTCGATACCAACAACCAAGATCTATTAAGGTCCGAATCTGACCAAGTGTCACGTGTTAGTTTCTGGTGACAGTAGGCTTTAGGAAGAAACTATAGCTAAATCGCGCACAACAACCTGGGATTAGGCAGAATTGTTGCGTTATTTGAAACGGTGGATCATGCACAAAAGACGTTTGGCATTCATCCCGCCGTCAAGCCGCATAGCGGCCCACCGCCACATTGCGCAAAGAAAAATCCGGGCTGGCATTGCGCAAAACGGCCACGGTTTGACCATCGGCCTTGATGCTGGTCATGCCGCTTTGCGTGTCGACTTCAAGCGTCAGGTCAGGTGTGGGCTGATCATCGGCATGGATAAAGGAAATCAAATCCTCGGCGGTGTCGAAATCTTCGATCACAACCGGCCGATCACCTTCGATCCAGTCGCCCAAGGCAAATTCATCGGCCCCGCTACCGCCGGTAATGCTGTCATCGCTGCCCGCCACGATGGTATCGTCACCGGGTCCAAGATCCACAAGGTCGCCGCCATCGGACGGGCCGGGCAGGGCATAGCCAAAATCGATATCGCCAAGTTTTTCCGCCCCGCTCAGCGAAGCAACGAGCGCGGTTTCGTCAACTACATTGGCCGCTTCGACGAAATCGTTGCCCGCGCCGCCAATAAGCGTGTCCTGCGCCTCGCCTCCGATCAATACATCTGACCCATCGCCGCCAGAAAGCTGATCATTGCCATCCAGACCCAAAAGCCAATCTGTTCCGCTATCGCCTGAAAGCACATCGTTACCGTCCCAGCCGATCAACAGGTCATTGCCGGGGCCGCCGGATATTGTATCGTCGCCATTCGCCCCCTCTAGGATGTCATCGTCGTTGACGGCTGCACCGGGGCTTTCGATGTCGGTGCCAGGCAATCCGACCATGCCCACCAGCGATGCGCCGACCAACAAAAAAAGTGCAAAGAAAGCCATAAAACGCGCCCCTGAGTTTAATCCGTGACAGACCATGGATGGCAGGGCGGTGGTAAAGGCCGGGTGAATTCAGCCCGGTCAAGGTGCCGTTATTTTAAGTAAAATTTGACAGATCACGCATGAAAAAGGCCGGGGCGCATGGTGCGTCCCGACCGATCGTTTCAATAGGATGCCGGATTAGCGGTTTTCGATATCCACATAGTCGCGCAGGGTTTCGCCCATATACAATTGACGCGGACGGCCGATTTTCAACTGTGGATCGCTGATCATTTCCTTCCACTGCGAAATCCAGCCCACAGTGCGCGACAGCGCAAAGATGGGGGTGAACATCGACGTTGGGAAGCCCATCGCCTCAAGAATGATGCCCGAGTAGAAATCGACATTCGGGAACAGTTTTTTCTCGGTGAAATACGGATCGGCCAGCGCCGCCGCTTCAAGCTCTTTGGCGACTTGCAGGGTCGGGTTGTCCTCGACCCCCAGAAGATCCAGAACCTCGTCGGCGGATTGCTTCATCACCTTGGCGCGGGGATCGAAGTTTTTGTAAACCCGGTGGCCAAAACCCATCAGGCGGAACGGATCGTCCTTGTCCTTGGCGCGTTCGATGAATTCGGGGATGCGATCCGGTGTGCCGATTTCGCGCAGCATTTCCAGTGTGGCCTGATTGGCCCCGCCATGCGCCGGCCCCCACAGGCAGGCGATGCCCGCCGCGATACAGGCAAACGGGTTCGCCCCTGAACTGGACGCCAGACGCACTGTCGAGGTAGACGCGTTTTGTTCATGGTCGGCATGCAGGGTAAAGATACGGTCCATGGCACGCGACAGGATCGGGTTAACCTCATAATCCTCGGCGGGCACGGCAAAGCACATGCGCAAGAAGTTCGACGCATAATCCAGATCATTGCGCGGATAGACGAATGGCTGACCCAGCGTATATTTGAACGCCATCGCGGCAATCGTGGGCATCTTGGCGATCATGCGGATCGAGGCCACTTCACGCTGCCACGGATCGGCAATATCGGTGCTGTCGTGATAGAACGCCGACAGGGCGCCGACAACGCCGACCATGATCGCCATCGGGTGCGCATCCCGGCGGTAACCACGGAACAGATACATCATCTGCTCATGGATCATGGTGTGATTGGTGACGCGCGATTCGAAATCTTCCAGCTGTGCGGGCGAGGGCAGTTCGCCGTAAAGCAGCAAGTAGCACACTTCGAGGAAATGCGATTTTTCGGCCAGTTGGTTGATCGGATAGCCGCGGTGCAGCAATTCGCCCTTGCCGCCATCAATAAAGGTGATCGTGCTGTCGCAGCTTGCCGTCGAGGTAAATCCCGGATCATAGGTGAAAACGCCCGCTTGCGCATAAAGCTTGCGTATGTCGATCACATCGGGGCCGGCTGTGGGCGAATAAATCGGCAACTCAAACTCTTTGCCGTCGATCGACAGGGTCGCATTCTTGGTGCTTTCAGCCATTCGGGGTCCTCCCTTACAAGCCCGCGCGTGGTGCGCGCGTCATGGGCTGCGTATTACATTCAGCCTTTCGAGGGGGTTAACCACTCTCGGAGGCGGCATCAGAAAGCCGGGCAATCGTTTCATCCCGGCCAAGCACGAGCATCATGTCAAAAACGCTCGGTGTTGCGCTGCGGCCTGCCAAGGCGGCCCGAAGAGGGCCAGCCAGCTTGCCGAATTTCATGTTCACGGATTCGGCGAATTGCATTGCAACCGCCTCCAATTCATCGCGCGACCAAGTAGCAGTTTGCAGGTGCGGCGTCAATTGTTTCAGTATACTACGGGATACATCATCCAGGTGGCCCGCCGCTTTCTCATCTGGAGAAATGGGTCGGTCAGCCAAGATAAATTGCGCTTTATCAAGCAGTTCCGGGAAGGTCTTCGCCCGCTCTTTGAGGCAATACATGGCCTTTTCCATCTGCGCGCATTTTTCCTGTGTCAGCGTGGCTTGGCCGGTGGCGGCCAGATAGGCCTGCAATTCATGCAGCAGTGCAGCATCATCGCTGGCCGCGACATGCTGACCGCACAGGTTGTCCAGCTTCTTGAAATCGAACCGCGCCGGGGATTTGCCGATGCCGTTCAGATCGAACCAGTCTTGCGCCTGCGCATCGGTAAAAAATTCGTCGTCGCCATGGCTCCACCCCAAGCGCGCCAGATAGTTGCGCATGCCCGCCGCCGGGTAGCCCATTTTCTGATATTCATCGACGCCAAGCGCACCGTGCCGTTTGCTTAGTTTTTTGCCATCGGGGCCGTGGATCAGCGGAATATGCGCGTAGACGGGCAGGGGCCAACCCATAGCGGTATAGATCAGCATTTGCCGCGCCGCATTGTTCAGGTGATCATCGCCCCGGATCACATGGGTCACGCCCATATCGTGATCGTCCACCGCCACGGCCAGCATGTATACCGGGCTGCCATCCGACCGCAGCAACACCATGTCATCCAACTGATCGTTGCGGATGGTCACATCGCCCTGAACCTGATCGTGAATGACCGTAGCACCGTCGCGCGGCGCCTTGATGCGGATCACGTAAGGCGCATCGGGATGCGTGGCCGGATCGGCATCGCGCCACGGGCTTTGATACAGGGTGGACCGGCCTTCTGCCCGCGCGGCTTCACGATAGGCTTCGATCTCGTCCGGGGTGGCAAAGCATTTATAGGCTTGGCCCTTTTCCAACAGCTCAAGCGCGACCGCGCGGTGCTTGTCTGCGCGGTCGTATTGGCTGATCACCTCACCGTCATGATCCAGCCCCAGCCACGCCATGCCATCCAGAATGGCTTGGGTCGCTTGCTTGGTCGAGCGGGCGCGGTCCGTATCCTCGATCCGCAACAGGAACTTGCCGCCCCGACCACGGGCATACAGCCAGTTGAACAGCGCGGTGCGGGCGCCGCCGATATGCAAAAATCCCGTAGGAGAGGGGGCGAAACGGGTCACGATTGTCTGCGACATGAGGGATATTAACCTTTCGGTAACCGGATTGGGCCTAGCGTTGCGGCCTGTCTATCGGCGCGGCAGAGGGGTGACAAGACGTGGCGCTTTGGCAATACGCTTGGTCCACATGGCTGGATCAACGGGGGTTTTTGTTTCCTTGGGTGCCGGTCTTTCTGGGCTTCGGTGTTGCGATCTATTTCACCCTCAAGTTTGAGCCATCGGCGTGGGGGTATGTCGGGCTGGTCGCTTTTTGTGGTGTTACAGGTCTTGCGGCGTGGGTGTTGCGCGCCGGGATCGGCCCAATGCTCTTGGCGTTGGCGCTTGTGGCGGCCGGTGTCTGTTTGGCAGGCTTGCGCGCCCATAGCTTTGATGAACCGGTTCTGGGCTGGCGATACTATGGCCCGGTCGAGGGGCGGATCGTGGGCATTGATCGCTCAGGCTCGGACGCCGTGCGCCTGACGCTGGACCAGGTTCGGCTACATAAGGTGTCGCCACCCAGAACTCCGGCACGTGTCCGGATTTCGCTGCATGGCCAACAGGGATTTGTTACGCCGCGCCCGGGTATGCGGGTGATGATGACAGCCCACCTCTCGCCCCCCGGCGGCCCGGTCGAACCCGGAGGCTTTGATTTTCAACGACACGCCTGGTTCTTGCGTTTGGGGGCTGTCGGCTACACGCGCACACCTGTTCTGACAGCTGCCCCGCCGGGGTCAGGGCTGTGGATGTTCAAGGCCCGCATGGCCCTGTCTGCGCGGGTCCAAGCCGCGTTGCCCGGCGAAACCGGCGGCTTTGCCGCGGCGATCATGACAGGCGATCGGTCGGGCATTAGCCAAGACACATTGCGTGCCCTGCGGGTGTCGAACCTTGCGCATTTGTTGGCCATTTCCGGGCTGCATATGGGGCTGCTGTCCGGGTTTGTCTTTGCCGCTTTCCGGCTGGCGTTTGCAGCGGTGCCTGCGGTGGGGCTGCGGGTGCCGGCCAAGAAACTGTCTGCCCTGATGGCCTTGCCCGTGGCCGCCGTTTATCTGGGCCTGTCGGGGGGCAATGTGGCGACCGAGCGGGCCTTTGTCATGGTCGCCGTGGCCTTGGTGGCGGTGATGACGGACCGGCGTGTCCTGTCGCTGCGCGCGGTGGCGGTCGCGGCGGTGATCGTGTTGGTCCTGCGGCCCGAGGCCTTGTTGGGGCCGGGCTTCCAGATGTCGTTTGCGGCCACCACGGCGCTGGTGGCGGTGTTCGGCTGGCTGCGCGACACAAAAGTTTCGTTTGGGCCCCGATGGGCGCGTGGGGCGGCGGCGGTGGTCATCTCTTCTACAGTGGCCGGGCTGGCCACCGCGCCGGTGGCGGCGGCGCATTTCAACCAATTCGCGCATTATGGCCTGCTGGCGAATTTGGCGAGTGTGCCTTTGATGGGGGTTTTGGTGATGCCCGCCGCCGTGATGGCCGCCTGCCTGTTGCCTTTCGGCCTGGAGGCTATAGCACTCTGGGTCATGGGGCAGGGGTTGGGCTGGATTTTGGGCGTGGCACACTGGGTGTCGGGCCTCGACGGCGCGCGCGGCACTGTGGTCAGCCCCGACGCTCATGTTCTGCCGCTTATGGCGTTTGGGGCGCTTTTCGTTGCACTTTGGCAAGGCCGCTTTCGGTTTGTGGGGAGTGTGCCCATGGTTCTGGCGGTTGGCCTTTGGATTGAGGCCGAGCGCCCCGATGTCCTGATCTCCGACACGGGGGCGTTGGTTGGCGTCATGACCCCCGATGGCCGTGCGCTAAATCGCCCGCGCGGCGGTGGGTTTGTCGCCCTGAACTGGCTTGAAAACGATGGCGATGCTGCCTCTCAAGAACGCGCCGCAACCCGCTGGCAAGATCTGCCTGCCGAGGGCATACGCATTCTGGCCTTGCGCGGCAAAGCGGAGGCCCAAAACTTGACCGACTGCCGGGGTTATGACTGGATTGTGCTGAACACCCCAGCGGTGCATCCCTTGTCTTGCACCGTGTTCGATCCACCACGCCTGCGTGATACCGGGGCCATAGCCCTGTACACGACACCCCAAGGGATTAGCCAAAAAACCGCCCGCCAGATCACCGGCGTGCGATTGTGGAATTCTCAATAGGTGCGGATCAATCCCACCAAGCGGCCCTGCACCTTGACCTGATCTTCGGGCAAAACGCGGGTTTCATAGGCCGGGTTGGCGGCCTCCAGTGCAATCGCATTGCCGCGGCGATAGAATTTCTTCAGCGTCGCTTCCTGATCTTCGACCAGCGCCACAACAATATCGCCATTGTCAGCGGTGCTGGTTTCGCGGATCACCACGACATCGCCGTCGTTGATCCCGGCCTCGATCATCGAATCCCCTTTGACCTCCAACGCGTAATGCTCGCCCTGTCCCGAGACCATCGCGCCGGGCACAGCCACCTTGTGGCTGACATGCGCAATCGCTTCGATCGGAACACCGGCTGCGATCCGCCCCATCACCGGCAATTCTATTGCGCGACCGGTGTCCACGGGTTGTGCATTGGCCGGCTGCGCGGCATTCGGCCGATCACCCTGTATAACGCGCGGGGTAAAGCCGTGGTTTGCGTCGCCGCCCAAGGATTCCGGCAGCTTCACAATTTCAAGCGCGCGGGCTCGATGCGCCAAGCGACGAATGAAGCCACGCTCTTCGAGCGCCGTGATCAGCCGATGAATGCCGGATTTCGACCGCAAATCAAGCGCTTCCTTCATCTCATCAAAACTGGGGGGCACGCCATCACGCTGCACACGGCGATGGATGAACTCAAGCAAATCCAGCTGTTTTTTGGTCAACATGCGGCACACCTCCGGTTTGTGCGTTTTGCTTTGTTCTACGCATGTTCCCCTTTTGTGTCAACTCTGCAGTGCTGACCTTCCAGGGCAATCGCGCTTCAGAAGCCTTTGATGAGTGTACGCAGAAAGTCATTGCTCCAGCCTGCCTTTTTGAACTTTACGCGGTTTGAGCCTTTTGCGGTATTCGCCTTGATGATGCCCAATGCGATCCGCGCGTAGCGCGGCGAAGTTGGCGGGCGCCTTGTCTTCCCGCGCGCGGTGCTGATCGTCGTTCATCGCCACATCCAGTGACCAATGCAAGCTGTTCTCGATTTCCCAGTGGCCACGGATAAGCGTGGCGGCGGCTTGAGCTGTGACCCATTTTGACAGGAGGTACAGCCGCTCAGAGTGTCTGGCCGTTTGGCCGGCTGTGCGCTTGGACACGACATGCACGAAGGCACCAAGATGTGGCCATTGATGGGTTTCAGTCAGACAGTCCGGCACGTCGTAGACGCGATATGACCGCGCCTCAACCCGGCCATGATCACCATATACCGAGGTGTATTCATCGATGTATTCAATATCCTGATCAGCCACAAAGGCGCGCATGTCGGCTTGTATATCGCCCTGATTGCCCTTGAGTTGCATCCAATAGTGACCGCCTTCCTGCACGATCAGGTCACAGGTCTTTCGCTGGCAGTGCAAGGCATCGGCCGTGATGGTGATGCTACGAAATCGAGCATCTCAATCAGCTCGCGCAGGGCCAAAACCTCCCCGCCGCCCTTGGCACTTTGCGTCCTTCCAAGGCTCAGCTGCGCACCATGAGCAAAGGCCGTATCAACGTTCAGGTTCGACTGGGCGGCCGCTTTGTCAAAGTTGCGCCGCATCTCCTTGCCGTCGATGGCGATCGCCGGATGCTCGGCATGGGCCGCAGCAAAGTCGCTTCGGAACTTGTCAAAAAAGGCCTGTTGGCTGGTCGGCTACATCAAGCGTAAGAGCCGAGAGTAGGCATCATGGCAGGGGATACCGTGGGTTAAATCGAGAAAGTCACCAAGAAATGCTTCCTTCATCTGCCCAAAATGCTCCATGTCGATCGCCGTCCCCCCGCCACACAGCGCGCACAAAAGGCCGATCGTCAGCAAGTCACAGAACTTATGCCGCGGCGCGTTACGCTTGCGGGGATCGTCTTCGTCATTGAAATAGCTGGATAATGTCGGCATCTCGACGCTCCATCAAATGATGAAACTTCAAAAATCCAGTTCGACCAAACTGTCAAAGCTCAAGTGCGATTCCCCCGGCTGATCTTCATTGTTCTAAAAATACTCCGGGGGAGTCGCCGCCTGCGGCGACGGGGCAGCGCCCCCTTTTTAAACGCTCAGATATTCAACCAATTCGCCCGCTTTTCGTGGCCCGTCATCGGCAGGGCGGATCATCAGCGCGTTGGCGTCCGCCAAGACGCTCAGCAACGCGCTGTCTTGTCGGCTGGCCGGGGTGATCGTGCCGCCCGCCACTTGCGCGCGCATGTAGTGCTCACGCGGACCGCCGGGCGTCAGATCATGCGCAAGGCGCGCTGTCAGGCGCGACGCGCGCTGCGCCCCAAGGCCCAGCATGGCGCGGATGACCGGGATCACAAACACATGCCCGCACACCATCGCCGAGACCGGGTTTCCGGGCAGGCCGATCATCGCCGCATCGCCCATGCGCCCCGCCATCAGCGGTTTGCCGGGGCGCATGCGCACCTTGTAAAACGCGCGCTTCATGCCAAGGCTCTCGGTCACATCGCCGACCAGATCATGGTCCCCCACCGACGCGCCGCCGATGGTGATCACCAGATCGGCATCACGTGCCAGATCGAACGCCGCCTCCAGCGAGGCGCGCGTGTCACGGGCAATCGGCAGGATACGTGCCTCAGCGCCGACACCGTCCAGCATTGCCTTCAACCCGAACGTGTTCGAGGCGATGATCTGATCGGGTCCGGGGTCTTCGCCGGGCATCACCAGTTCATCTCCGGTTGAGATAAGGGCGACCTGCGGTTTGCGGGTCACGGTAACAGTGCCGATATTCATGGAGGCCAGCAACGCGATTTCTGCCGCCCCCAGAACACGGGGCGCGGTGATCCGGTCGCCGGTTTTGAAATCCGCCCCGGCGGGCCGGATATGGGTGGTGTCGCCCAGATTGTCCCCCAAGGTGATCCGCTCGCTGTCGCGGGTGACATCTTCTTGAATGACGATCCTGTCGGCACCCTCGGGCACCGGTGCGCCGGTGAAAATGCGCACGGCTTGTTCGGCGCTAACACGGCCCCCAAACCCATGGCCCGCGGCGGCCTCGCCGATCACCTCAAACTGCGCGCCTGGGTGGGCGGCGGCGTCGCTGACCGCGTAGCCATCCATGGCCGAGGCCGCAAAGGGCGGCTGATCGCGCCGTGCCACGGCATCGGTGGCCAGAACACGGCCCGCCGCATCCTTCAGGGCAACGGTTTCTCTGTTTAGCGGGGACACCAGCGAAAACAGATGATCCAGCGCGTCGTCGACAGTGATCATGTGGCCTCGTAACGCCCGGATTTGCCGCCGTCCTTCAGCATGACGCGGATGCCGCCGATTTCCATCGCCTTGTCGACAGCCTTGACCATGTCATAGACGGTCAAGGCGGCGGTGCTGACGGCGGTCAGCGCCTCCATCTCAACGCCGGTCTGGCCGGTGGTTTTGACCGTCGCCTCGATCTCTACGCCTGGCAGATCGGGATCAAGCGTCAGGTCCACCGACACCTTGGTCACGGGCAGGGGGTGGCACAGCGGGATCAACTCGGGCGTTTTCTTGGCCCCCATGATGCCCGCCAGCCGCGCCACTGACAGCACATCGCCTTTCTTGGCGGTGCCGTCGCTGATCATGTCAAAGGTGGCTTGCGCCATGGTTACATGTCCGGCGGCCACGGCCACACGGGCCGTCACTGCCTTGTCCGAGACATCGACCATATGCGCATCGCCCTTGCCGTCAAAATGCGTGAGGCCCGACATTTACATACCCCCGGCGGTCAGCGGGTTGGCCAGCAGGGTATGCGTGGCCGATGCCACATCATCGGCCCGCATCAGCGATTCCCCGATCAAAAAGCACCGCGCGCCGTACATCGCCATATCCGACAGATCCTTTGGCGTGCTCAGCCCGCTTTCGCAGACGATCATGCGATCGGCGGGCACCAGCCGCGACAGGGTGCGCGTGGTGTCCAACGAGGTTTCAAACGTGTTCAGGTCACGATTGTTGATGCCGATCATTTTTGACGACAGTTTCGCGGCCCGCTCAAGCTCGGCCTCGTCATGCACTTCGATCAGCGCATCCATGCCCCAATCCGTCGCGGCCGCCTCCAGCTCGGCGGCTTGCGCGTCATCGACCGAGGCCATGATGATCAGGATGCAATCGGCCCCCCATGCGCGGGCCTCGGCCACCTGATAGGGGTCATACATAAAGTCCTTGCGCAGCACCGGCAGGTCACAGGCCGCGCGGGCCTGTTTCAGGTAGTCCGGCGCACCCTGAAAACTGGGCGTGTCGGTCAGCACCGACAAGCAGGCCGCGCCACCCTTTGCATAGGCCTGCGCCAGCGCGGCGGGGTCGAAATCTTCGCGGATCAAGCCTTTGGACGGGCTGGCCTTCTTGATCTCGGCAATCAGGCCATAGCCCTGCTTGCTGGCTTGCAACAGCGTGTCTGCAAAGGGGCGCACCGCGCCCGCGTCGCGTGCGGCGGCTTCGACCTCGTCCAGCGGGCGTTCGGCCTTGGCGGCGGCGATCTCGTCCAGTTTGTAGGCCTTGATCTTTTCCAGAATGGTAGGGGTGCTCATGCGGCCTCCGATGTGATCTTGGCAAGGGTGGTGACTTTGGCGCGCGCCGCGCCGCTGTCAATGCTTTCAATGGCTTGCGCGACGCCGTCTTTCACGTCGCTGGCGTGACCCGCCACCACCAGCGCGGCCGCCGCGTTCAGAAGCACCGCGTCGCGATAAGCCCCGGTGGCGCCGTCCAGCAGCGCCCGAAAGGCGTTGGCGTTTTCCTCGGGTGTGCCGCCGAGGATCGCCTCGAACGGATGCACGGGCAGGCCGAACTCTTCGGGGTGCATTTCGGTGTCGGTCACATCGCCGTTTTCACTCAGTTGCGCCACCCATGTCACGCCGGTGATCGTCATTTCGTCGGTGCCGTCGCTGCCATGCACCAGCCATGCGCGTTCCGACCCCAGTTGCCCCAGTGTTTCGGCCATCGGGCGGATCAGGTCGCGCGCGAACGCGCCGGTCAATTGCCGCTTGACGCTGGCAGGGTTGGTCAGCGGGCCCAGAATGTTGAAAATGGTCCGGGTTCCCAATTCGGCGCGCACCGGGCCGACATGCGCCATTGCAGGGTGATGCATCGGGGCCATCATAAAGCCGATCCCGGCCTCTTGCATGGCGCGTTCCACCACGTCCGGGCCAACCATCACGTTGATGCCCATATGCGTCAGCGCATCCGCCGCGCCGGATTTTGAGCTGAGGTTGCGGTTGCCGTGTTTGGCCACCGGCACACCGGCGCCCGCCACCACAAAGGCCGTCGCGGTTGAGATGTTCAGCGTGCCCTTGCCGTCGCCACCGGTGCCGACGATATCCATCGCGCCTGCGGGGGCCGTCACCTTGTTGCACTTGGCGCGCATCACGGCGGCGGCGGCGGCGAATTCGTCCACGGTTTCGCCGCGCGTGCGCAGCGCCATCAGAAAGCCGCCCATCTGGGCCGGTGTGGCTTCGCCCTCGAACAGGCAGGAAAAGGCCGCCTCGGCCTCGTCTCGGGTCAGGGGGCGTTCGGCGGCGGCGCCGATCAAGGGCTTCAGGCGGTCACTCATGCCGGGGCCTTCATCGTATCAAGGAAATTTTTCAGCAAGGCGTGACCATGTTCCGAGGCAATTGATTCGGGGTGAAACTGCACGCCCTCGATGGGCAGTTCGCGGTGTTTCAGGCCCATGATCGTGCCATCTTCCAGCTCGGCAGTGATGGTCAGCACCTCGGGGCAGGTGGCCCGTTCCACCACCAGCGAATGATAGCGCGTGGCCTGAAACGGCGACGGCAGGCCCGCAAACACGCCTTGGCCCGTGTGATGCACTTGCCCCATCTTTCCATGCACGATTTCCGAGTGGCGCACCACATTGCCGCCAAAGGCCTGCCCGATGGTCTGATGGCCAAGGCAGACGCCCAAAAGCGGCGTTCCGGTTTCGGCAGCAGCCTGCGTCAGCGCAAGGCAGATGCCCGCCTGATCAGGATCACACGGCCCTGGCGATAACAGAATGCCGGCCGGGTTCAGGGCCATCGCGTCTTGCACGGTCAGGGCATCGTTGCGTTTCACAACAACGTCTGCGCCCAATTCACCGACGTAATGCACCAGATTGTAGGTGAAACTGTCGTAGTTATCTATCAAAAGCAGCATTTTGCCCGTCCTTGCGCCAAGAGGGGGGTGGAGGCCGGCGGTGCGGTCGCGGTATACATGTTCAGGCTTGCGCGGTACCGTCAAGGGGCGCATAGCTGAGAAAAGGTAATAACAGGGGGCAAATGCAGTGGCACGCGGGCTTTTTTCGGGATTCCTTGTGGGAACAGTGCTGTCGGGGGCTGCGCTTGGCACGGTATCGGTGTTGACCGCGCCGCCAGTGACAACCCCACCTGAGGCGACTGCACTGGATGTCCCGGCGGGATCGGAATTTGATCAATCGAGCGAGGATCGCGAGGCCGATCTGCCCGCAGTTGATCAGGAAACGCCCGACGTATCAGACGCGCCCAAGGTCACCCCGCCCCAGCCGGATGACCTCACGTCTTTGCAAGACGCCGATACCGCGCCGGCCGATCAGCCCGAAACCGCACAGCCCGAAGGCGGGATGTCTGCGCCCGAGGCGGGCGATGAGGCTTCGGGTGTTGAGGTGGAAAGCGACAGCCCGGTGCTGCCCAGCCCACAAGCGATGGCCCCTGCCGCCCCGACGGACGAAGAGGATCTGTCGATCTCGACCGAACCGGCGCAACCACCGGTGCCGGATGTGGAAGACAGCGGCGCATTCGACAGCCCGCAATCCGGGCCTGAGCCGTCAACCGCCCCGGATGAGGTGCAAACACCCGAGACAGAGGCAGAAGCAGAGACAGGGAAAGAGGCAGCGCCAGAGCCACAGGCCCGCGCGCCGCAAGCCGATACAACAGCTGATATCTCCGATCAGGCCCGCCCCTCCGACGAGATCGCGGCCATTCCCGACCCGAAGCCCGAACAAGCCGCGCAAAACGAGGCAGACGAAGCCACTGACACAGCGCCCACGCTAACCGACGCAGACGATGCCGGGCGCCAAACCACGTTTGGAAACATGGCGCAGGGCGTCACCACCGGGCGGTTGCCGTCGATGACGGATACGCCCGCCACGCCCGAAGCCGATGCCGAGACCGCGGCAGCCATAGCGCCCGAGGAGGCAGATCAGACAGACGCAGCGGATGACGCCGAGGCCGAAGACACTCGCCCGCCGCTGGAACGCTTCGCCACCGAGTTCGACAATCCCGAAGGCAAGCCTTTGATGTCAATCGTGTTGATCGACGATGGCGACAGCGCGGTGGGGCTTGAGGCGTTGTCGGGGTTTCCCTATCCGATCAGTTTCGCTCTTGATCCCGGCTGGCCCGGCGCGGCCGAGGCTGCGCGCCGCTATCGCGAGGCCGGGTTTGAAACCTTGGCCATGGCCTATTTGCCGCCCGGCGCCAGCCCGGCGGACACCGAGGTGGCGATGCAGGCGCAAATGGCGGCGGTTCCCAATGCGGTGGCTGTGTTCGAGGCCCCGGATGCCGATCTGCAATCCAATCGTGACGCCAGCGAACAATTGGCCAGTATTCTGTCTGCCAGCGGTCATGGTTTGGTGATGTATCCGCAGGGGCTAAACACCGCGCAGAAATTGATTGCCAAGGAAGGCGTGCCCTCAGCCACGCTGTTTCGGGATTTCGATGCCAAAGGGCAGGATGCCACCGTGATCCGCCGGTTTCTGGATCAGGCCGCTTTCAAGGCCAGCCGCGAGGGGGGCGGGGTGATCATGGTGGGGCGCTTGCGCCCCGATACGATCAGCGCGCTGTTGCTTTGGGGCTTGCAGGACCGGGCCAGCACTGTGGCGCTGGCGCCTGTGTCGGCCATATTGCGCCAAGACTAAAACTACAAAGCAACTTTGCGAAACCGCCTTGTCGGATGCCACTCAAACTGTACTGCAAACAAAGCCGGGGTATTCTGCCTTGGGTATAAGGTTATAAGGGGTTTGAAATGAAAGTGACAGTAGCAGCGGTTTTGGGTCTGTTGGCCAGTGCGGGTGTGGCCATGGCAGATATGTCGGCCCAGTTGGGCGGCGGATGGGATGGCGGCAGGGTGCCGTCGGGCCAGCAGTGCAAATTGCACGGCGGCAATGGCAGCACACCGCCGATGCGCGTATCGGGTATCCCGTCGGGCGCGGTTTGGATTGTGGCCTATTTCAATGACAAGTCTTACAAGCCGCTGTCGCGTAATGGTGGGCATGGCACGATTGCCTTCCCGGTGCGCGGCGCGGTGACCGACCTGCCTGCGGTGCCGGGCATGACAAAGCGGTTGCCCGGTGGGGCGCAGGTCATGGCTGCGGCGAAATCCTCGGGCAAATATGCCAGCCCGGGCTATTTACCGCCCTGTTCGGGGGGCAAGAACAACCGCTATTCCGTCGACCTGAAGGCGGTGGATAAGCAGGGTAAGGTCTTGGCCGAAATCCGGGATTTCACCATCGGGCGATATTGATCAACCGGCTGCGGGTGGGGCTTGTCCGCCCTTATGGGCGGCCGCGCAGCGCTGATTAGCGGTGGCTTTTGGTGGGCAGGTCACGCCATGCGCCGGGCAACAGACCGTCAAGTGACCAGTCGCCAATGCGCCAGCGCACAAGCCGCAAGGTAGGATGCCCGATATGTGCTGTCATCCGGCGCACCTGACGGTTGCGGCCTTCGCTGATTGTGATCTCCAGCCAGCAATCCGGCACGCTTTTGCGATAGCGGACTGGCGGATCACGCTCCCAGATCTGGGGCGGATCAATCCGGCGCACCAGCGCCGGGCGCGTCGGCCCGTCCTTGAGCGTGACGCCGTGGCGCAGCGCCTGTAGCGCGGCCTCGTCGGGCAGGCCCTCAATCTGTACAAGATAGGTTTTTTCGGTTTTGAACCGGGGGTGGGAGATGCGCGCCTGAAGCTTTCCATCGTCGGTCAGCAACAGCAGCCCTTCGCTGTCGCGGTCCAGCCGCCCGGCGGGATAGACGCCGGGCAGGTCAATATGATCCGACAATGTGGCGCGCGGGCTGTCGGCGGTGCCCTTGTCGGTGAACTGCGACAGCACACCGAAAGGCTTGTTAAAGGCGATAAGACGGGCCATGGCGCGCTGATGCCTCAGGACGCCATGGCTGACAAGGGGTTACTGGTTGGACGCTGCCGGCATCAAGCCTTCGCGCACCTTGTACGTCCATTCGCCGCCTGCGTTTTTCCACCCATTCACCGTGCGTTCACCGGCATCGGATTTGTCACCCTCGAACCCGTCAACAACTGTGTAGGACGGGGTTTCGACACCAGCCTCGACCAAGGCATCTACCGCCGCCGCGCTGCGCGAGCCTGAGCGGCAGATGATCAGAACCGCCGCCGGATCATTGGCCGCAACAAAGCCTTTCATCTGGTCGATGAAGGCGGGATTGTCCATCATGCCATAGGCGTTTTTCTTGGCGTTGTAGGGATGATCGGGGTTGACCAGTTTGAACGGGATGTTGGCATCCGTTTCATTGGCGTAGCCCACGAACATGGTTTCCTCGGGGCTTCGGATATCGACCAAGGCCACATCATCGCGTTCGGCCAGCAGGGCAATCGATTCAGCGGCGGTGATGTAGGTCGATGTGGCGTTGGTCTTTTTCTTGGGCAGCTCGGTTTCGACGACCGAGGTTTCAAGTTTTGACCCGTGGCCGTCGGCCAGACCCGGCAGTGGCAGCGCAAGGCTTAGGCCCAAGGCCAAGGCGGGTGCGGTAAAAAGACGAGTAATGGATTTCATGGCGTTTCCTTTTCAAGACATTCGCGTTTTGGAATACGATGCCTGTCTAAAGGTATGCCGCAGTCTGATCTTTGACCTGTATCAAAGCGTGGCTCAGGAATTGCCGTCTCCGCCAAACCGCGCGGCATCGGCCGCGGCCCGCCGGATCGCGTTGGATTTGTGGACGGTTTCCATATATTCAGCCTCGGGGTCGCTGTCATAGACAACGCCGCCCCCCGCCTGAATATAAAGTTTTTCGTCCTTCACCACCGCAGTGCGCAGGGCGATGCATACGTCCATATCGCCCCCGGCGCTGAAATAGCCCACGCCGCCACCGTAGACGCCGCGTTTTTCCGGCTCCAACTCGTCAATGATCTCCATCGCGCGCACCTTGGGCGCGCCCGAGACTGTTCCGGCGGGCAACCCGGCCAGCAGCGCCGATAGCGCGTCTTGATCCGGGGCCAGTTCGCCCACCACGTTCGATACGATATGCATCACGTGGCTGTAGCGTTCGATGATGAATTCCTCGTTCGGGCGCACGGTGCCGATCTTTGACACGCGGCCCGCATCGTTGCGTCCCAGATCCAGCAGCATCAGATGCTCGGCCAGTTCTTTTTGGTCGGCCAGAAGATCGGCCTCATGCGCGCGATCTTCCTCGGGAGTGGCGCCGCGCGGGCGGGTGCCTGCAATCGGCCGGATCGTCACCTGACCATCCATCACCCGAACAAGGATTTCCGGGCTGGCACCGATCACCTGAAAGCCGCCAAAATTGAAGTAGAACATGAACGGCGACGGGTTGGTGCGTCGCAACGACCGATAGAGCGTAAAAGGCGGTTGGCGGAACGGTTGGGTCCAGCGTTGGCTGGGCACCACCTGAAAGATGTCACCGGCGCGGATATACTCCTTGGCCTTTTCAACCGCCGCCTTGTAGCCCGCGTGCGTGAAGTTTGACACCGGAGCCGCGTCTTCGGCGGCGGCGTTGCCCAGATCGCGGGCCTGACGGGGCAGGGCGCGATCAAGATCGCGGATCGCGTCCATCACACGCTCGGCCGCTTGTGCATAGGCGGCGCGGGCCGATTGGCCATTGCCCGCCCAAGCCGGGGCCACGACGATCACCTCGCCCTTGACCCCGTCCAGCACCGCCACGACCGATGGGCGCATCATCAGCGCATCGGGCAGGCCCAAAGGATCGGGGTTCACATCGGGCAGGTGTTCGACTAGCCGGATCATGTCATAGCCCAGATAGCCGTAAAGCCCCGCACTGGCGGCGGGCAGATCCTCGGGCAGGTCGATGGCGCATTCGGCGATCAAGCTGCGCAGATTGGTCAGCGGGTCACCATCCTGCACCTCAAAGCTGTCGCTGTCATAGCGCGCCTGACGGTTAATGTGGCTGGTGTCGCCATGGCATTGCCAGACCAGATCGGGTTTCATGCCGATGATCGAATAGCGGCCACGCGTTTCGCCGCCTGTCACCGATTCCAGCATAAAGGCATCACGCGCCGCGCCGGTCAGTTTCAACATCAGCGACACCGGCGTATCCAGATCGGCGGCCAGCCGGGCGTGGACCACTTGATTTTGGCCGGATTCAAACCCTTTGGCGAAGTCTTCGAACGAGGGTGTCAGCTCCACGTCAGCGCCCCTTACTGGAAAGTCGAATGCACGGCGTTGATCGCCTGCTGGTCGATGGTCAGCCCCGCGCGTTGGCGGATGTCATTGGCCAGCATCTGGAACATATCCTGCGAAAGCCCCGATGCGGCCTGTTCGCGCAAGCCCTGTTGCAGCGCCTGAAGGTCGGGCGAGGACGTATCCGGCGCGCGCACATCGTCCAAGCGCAGCACGAAAATACGCGCATTGCCCTCAATCACGGTCACGTCGCCCTTGTCCATGCCAAACACGGTTTCGATGAATTCCGCGGGCGTGTTGGGTTGAAAGCCTTGCCGGGTCAAATCGGTTGCCAAGGTGGGGTCTAGGCCCAACTCCTCAAAGCTGGCGCCGCTGCGCAATTGGGCAAGCTGCGGCTCGACCTGCGCCTTGAGCGCATCAACCGTGGCCTGCGCCCGCCAACCGGCCACAACAGCACTGCGCACCTCGTCAAGCGGTTGGATTTCAGGATCAATCACGTCGTCCAGCCGCAGCGCAAAGATGCCGCCATCGTCCAGATCCATGACTTCGGGGTAGTCGTCGGCGGTGACGGTTTCGGCGGCCTCCCGGAAAGCTGCATAGGCGGCAATGCCATCGCTGACGCCCGCGTGCCAATCCACAGTGCTGGTTTGCATGTCGGTCTCTGCGCCCAGATCTTCAATCGTGGCGCCCCCGGCCAACAGGTCGTCAATATTGGTGATGCGGGTTTCGATCACCCGGCGGGCGCGGTCACTGGCCAGCTCGTCGCGCAGTTCGGCCTCGGCCTCGTCAAAGGTGGTTTCCTGCGCGGCCAGAACGGCGTTCACGCGAAACAGGGCCGGGCCAAGATCGGTATCCAGCGGGCCGACAATATCGCCGGTCTGAGCGGCAAACACCTGATCCGCCGCTGCCCCCAGATCGGATTGCGTGACATCGCCCATGTCGATATCGGCCAGCGCAAGGCCGCGTTCGGCGACAAGGGTTTCAAAGGTGATATCCTCGGCCTCGATCCGCGTCAGCGCGTCATTTGCAGCGGCGCTGTCGGCAAAGACCAGACGTTCGACAAGACGGCGTTCGGGCTGACGGTATTGGTCAATCCGCGCCTCATAGGCGTCGCGCAGGGATTGCTCGTCGACCTCGACCGTGTCGATGATCATCTCGGGCGTCAGGTAGGCATAGGTGATGCGCTTGACCTGCGGCGTGGTGAAATCCGGCAGGTGGCTTTGATGGTAAGTTTTCAATTGCGCGTCCGTCGGGGCGGGCAGGCCGGTGTCCAGATCGGTGCGTTGCAGCGTAGCAAAGGATACATCGCGCTGTTCGGCCAAATAGGTCAGCAGCGGGTCGGTATAGCCATCGGGGGACTTGATGCCGGCCATGATCGCGCCTTGCAGCAATGAGCGCGCGGTGTCGTCGCGCATGTCTTCTTCGAACTCTGCTTCGCTCAGCCCGGTGCGGTCGAGGGCAAAGGAATAGGACTCGCGGTCAAAATTGCCGTCGATGCCCTGAAATCCCGGAATACCCAGAATTTGCTGGCGCAGGTTTTCATCACCGATGGAAATTCCAAGGCGCGCTGCTTCGTGATCCAGCGAAGCGGTCGCGACCAATTGCGCCAGAACCGCATCTGTCACACCGGTCTGACGGGCCTGTTGCAGGGTAAACGGCTGGCCACTTCCTGCGGCGCGCGCATTTAGCTCGTTTTGCAGGGCGCGGGCATAATCGTTCATGTCGATCTCGGTATCGCCGACACTGCCAACGCTGCGCACGTTGCCCGACAGGTTGGTGACACCAAAGCCCCCAAGCCCAAGGATCAGCAGACCCATCAAGATCCAGACCAGCGTTTTCGAAATGCTATTGGCTGCCATAAGGCCCCCTGTCAGACGGCGTTGGGTTCAATCTTCGGGACTGTCTACGCGCTGTCCGGGGCAGGGGCAAGAGGCCAGCCGAGGCCCGCAAGCCGCGCAAACAAGCTGTCAATTCCGGCACGGTCGACATTGGCAAAGGCCACGCGCAGTTCACGGCCTGCGGTTGGGCTGTCTTCGGGCTGAAACATTGTGCCGGGCAGCAGCAAAACACCGGCCTCGCGCACCAGTGCCGGGGCCAGCTCGTTTGATGGCATCGCGAACGGGTGGCGCAGGTAGGCGAAATAAGCGCCGCAACCCAGCAATTTCCACCCCTGCGCGGCCAAGGTCGGCATCGCGTCGTGAATGGCGGCGCGCCGGTCAAGGATTTCAGCGCGTTCGCCTGCCAGCCATTGCGACAGGTTGCGCATCCCCCAAAGTGCCGCGATCTGGCCCAATTGGTTGGGGCAGATGGTGACGGTATCAAGGAATTTCTCGGCCTCGGCCAAGCGCGCCGGGCTGGCCACCATCGCGCCGACCCTATGGCCGGTCAGCCGATACGCCTTGGAAAAGGAATAAAGCTGGATCAGCGTTTGATCCCAGTCGGGATCGGCAAACAGATCATGCGGCGCGCCGGGGCGGGCATCGAAATCGCGATAGGTTTCGTCGACAATCAAGGCCAGCCCGTGCTGTTGCGCCAGCGTATAGAATGCATGCACCAGATCGGCGGGGTATTCCACACCGCCGGGATTGTTAGGCGTGACCAGAACAATGGCGCGGGTGCGTGGCGTGATCAGGCGCGCGGCCTCGTCGGGGTCGGGCAGAAGTTCAGCCTGTGCAGGCAGGGGCATAGCCGCCACACCGGACATATCCAGCCACATTTTATGATTGAAATACCAAGGCGTCGGCACGATCACCTCGTCGCCTTCGGCGCATAGCGTGGCGATGGCCGCGCAAAAGGCCTGATTGCAGCCCGAGGTGATGGCCACATTCTGCCCCTCAATCCGGCCGCCATAGGCCGACGACCATTGATCTGCGACTTCCAAGCGCAAATCAGGACGTCCCAAAACCGGGCCGTAAAGATGCGCCTGTGGGTCGCTCAGTGCGGCCTCGGCGATTATTTCGCGCAAGGCATGTGGCGGCGGATCGACCGGCGCGGCCTGACTGACATTGATCAGCGGACGGTTGGCGGGGAACTCGACCCCATTCAGCCAGCGCCGGGCCTCCATGACAGGTGGCGAAAAGCTGCGGGCGGTGCGCGGCGTGTTTGTCATGCTAAGCCTCCGGTCTGGGGCAGGTCAGGCCCCGCGATAAGGTTCCACGTATTGCAGGGCCATATCCCACGGGAAGAAAATCCATGTGTCTTGGCTGACTTCGGTGACGAAGGTGTTGACCATCTCGCGTCCCATCGGCTTGGCATACACGGTGGCGACATGCGCCTTGGGCAAAAGCGCCCGCACCACTTCAAGCGTTTTGCCGGTATCGACCAGATCATCGACGATCAACACGCCCTCGCCGTCGCCAACCAGATCAATATCAGGAGATTTTATGACCCGTGGCGCGGATTGCGTTTGGTGATCATAGGATTTCACGCTGATCGTATCGACGGCGCGAATATCCAATTCGCGCGCCACGATCATCGCCGGGGCCATGCCGCCACGGGTGATGGCCACAACCGCGCGCCAACCGCTTTGTGGGCTGGTATCCTGTAAACGCCATGCAAGGGCGCGCGCATCGCGGTGCAATTGATCCCAACTGACGTGAAAGCCTTTCTCGTGCGGTAGGCGGTCTGTCATCAAGTGATCCTTTCGGTCTATAAGGCGGTGCTTCAAATCGCAACGCGCAGGGCTAACACACCCAAAATGGCAGCAGCGGCCCGGTCGCATTGGGATTTGAAGGCGATGTATCGGCGTTGAAAGCCCGGCAAAGTCAGGCCAACGGTCAGCAGGGCGAAAAACGACACTTCAAGTAGCAGTTGATTGCCAAGCACCAACAGTGCCTGTCCGCCGGTGGGCATTGTCGGGAACACCGTAGTGAAAATCGCGGCCAGAAACACCACGGCCTTGGGATTGGCAAGATTGGTCAGCAGGCCCAGCCAAAACCCCTGTGCGCCGCGCGGCGGGGTGGTGTTCAACGCGCGGTCGGCGTTGCGCCACAGCGTGACGGCAAACCAGATCAGATAGGCCGCGCCACAGAGCTTCAGGATCATGAACGCCCAAGGTGCGATCGCAAAAAGCGCCGTCAGTCCAAGAATGGCCAGCACACTCCACGTAACGCCGCCAAAGGCCAGCCCCAGCCCGCAGGCCAGCGCGGATTTGCGGCCGCCTGTCAGGGCGGCGCGCAGCATCACGACCAGCGCGGGCCCCGGCGAAACCAGTGCGCCCAGCATGGCGATATTGAAAGCGATCAGCGCGGCGGCGTCCAAGGTGGCCTCGTGCGGTTATGAGGTGGCGTCGATATCCGGGGCGTCCACGGCCTTCATGCCGACAACATGATAGCCGGCATCGACATGCAGGTTTTCGCCGGTAACCCCGCTGCCCAGATCGGACAGAAGATAGAGCGCGGATTTGCCGACATCGTCGATGGTCACGTTGCGGCGCAGGGGCGAATTCAGCTCGTTCCATTTTAGGATATAGCGGAAATCGCCGATGCCGCTGGCGGCCAGTGTCTTGATCGGGCCGGCGGAGATGGCGTTGACGCGGATGTTGTCCTTGCCCAGATCTTCGGCAAGATATTTCACGGATGCTTCAAGGGCGGCCTTGGCCACGCCCATCACATTATAATGCGGCATCACCTGTTCGGCCCCATAATAGGTGAGCGTCAGGGCGCTGCCGCCGTCTGTCATCAGTTTTTCGGCCCGCTGCATCACGGACGTAAAGCTGTAGCAGCTGACATCCATCGTCATCAAGAAATTGTCGCGGCTGGTATCCACGTAACGCCCGCGCAGTTCCGACTTGTCGGAAAACCCGATGGCGTGGACCAGAAAATCAATCTTGCCCCAGACTTTTTCAATTTCGGCGAAGGTCGCATCAATCGACGCGGGATCGGACACGT
>DATFJQ010000199.1:0-7632 GCA_035269125.1 Roseovarius sp. | reverse complement strand
GTTCGCGGCGTCAGCATAACGTTCCGGAGGAAAGTTCATGGCTGATAAATCCGACCTGTCCTTCACAGGTCTCACTGACGAGCAGGCCCAGGAGCTGCATTCGGTGTATATGAGTGGCCTTTGGCTGTTCACACTGATCGCGGTGGTCGCGCATATCGCGACCTTCATTTGGTTTCCTTGGTTTTAAGGAAAGGGTTTGAACAATGATAATGGCTAAGTTTTACAAGATCTGGCTCATTTTCGACCCCCGCCGCGTTTTCGTGGCGCAGGGGGCGTTTTTGTTCCTGCTCGCAGCGATGATTCACCTCGTGCTTCTCAGCACCGACGGTTTCAACTGGTTTGAAATCGCGGCCGAGAAGTATGGGCGCTGATAGCTGAGCATCACCGATCGCTGCGGGCGGGAGACCCCGCCCGCAGCTACCAATATAATTTTTAAGCGGTCTCCAAAGCTGCGCTACGCACTTTGAAAGGCCGAAAAACGCGGAGACTACGAAAATGGCTTTGCTCAGTTTCGAACGGAAATACCGGGTCCGCGGAGGGACGTTGATTGGCGGCGATCTGTTCGACTTTTGGGTCGGACCATTTTACGTTGGCTTCTTTGGGGTCACGACGACCTTTTTCGCGTTGCTCGGGACCATCCTGATTTTTTGGGGCGCCTCACAACAAGGCACCTTCAATCCATGGCTTATTAATATTGCGCCGCCTGACCTGAAATACGGTTTGGGCCTGGCCCCGCTGATGGAAGGCGGATTATGGCAGATCATAACGATCTGTGCGCTTGGTGCGTTCATCAGTTGGGCGCTGCGCGAGGTGGAAATTTGCCGCAAGCTGGGCATGGGGTATCATGTGCCCGTCGCATTCAGCTTTGCGATTTTCGCTTATGCCACACTTGTGGTGTTCCGTCCGCTTTTGATGGGCGCTTGGGGGCATGGCTTTCCTTACGGGATATTCAGTCACCTCGATTGGGTGAGCAATACCGGATATGCCTATCTGCATTTCCATTACAACCCGGCGCATATGCTGGCGGTGACCTTCTTCTTCACGACGACGCTGGCCTTGGCCTTGCATGGCGGTTTGATCCTGTCAGCGGCGAACCCGGAAAAGGGTGAAGAGATGAAAACGCCCGATCACGAGGATACGTTTTTCCGTGATTTCATCGGTTATTCGGTTGGCACGCTGGGTATTCACCGTGTCGGTCTCTTACTGGCGCTCAATGCCGGGTTCTGGTCGGCGATCTGTATCATCATAAGCGGCCCGGTCTGGACGAAGGGCTGGCCCGAATGGTGGAACTGGTGGCTTGAGGCGCCGATCTGGCCCAGCCAAGTGGGGATGTAATCATGGTCGAGTATCAAAACATATTTACACAAGTTCAGGTGCAGGGCACGCCCGAATGGGGCATGGATGACACCGGCGGCCGTCTAAGCGAAGAACGGGTGGGCAAGCCCTTCTTCTCAAAGCTGGCGGGGTGGATCGGGAATGCCCAGATCGGGCCGATCAACCTTGGTATGCTTGGGGTTGTCAGCCTTCTGACCGGGACGCTGTGGTTCGTCATCGTCGGGTTTAACATGCTGGCGCAGGTGGGGTGGTCTATCCCCGAGTTTCTGCGGCAGGGGTTCTGGCTCGCTTTGGAGCCGCCGGGCCCGGAGCATGGCCTGTCGATCCCGCCGCTGAATGAGGGGGGCTGGTATATCATCTCGTCCTTATTCCTGCTGGTGGCGGTCTTGGCGTGGTGGGCGCGCAGCTATCAGCTGGCTGTCAGTCACAAGATGGGCAAGCATGTCTTTTGGGCTTTCGGCTCGGCGATCTGGCTGTTCCTGGTGCTGGGCCTGTTCCGTCCGGTCCTTATGGGATCATGGAGCGAAGCGGTGCCTTATGGCATTTTCCCGCACCTTGATTGGACGACGGCCTTCAGCATTCGCTATGGCAACCTTTACTACAACCCGTTCCACTGCCTTTCGATTGTCTTCCTGTATGGCTCGGTTCTGCTGTTCGCCATGCACGGGGCGACGATCCTTGCGGTCACGCGTTTCGGCGGCGACCGGGAGCTTGAGCAGATCGTTGACCGGGGCACGGCCAGTGAACGCGCCGCCTTGTTCTGGCGCTGGACCATGGGGTTCAACGCCACGATGGAAGGCATTCACCGCTGGGCGTGGTGGTTTGCGGTGCTGACGCCGATCACCGGCGGGATAGGCATCCTGCTGACCGGGACGGTTGTGGATAACTGGTTCATCTGGGCACAGGAGCACAACTTTGCGCCGATGTATGACGGCTCATATGGCTACGAGGCTTACGGCACTTACGAAGCCTTCATCGGGCAGGAGGATTGATCCATGTTTCCCAAATGGTTTGATAAATGGAACCGCGAGAACCCCACCAATATCTATGGCCCGGCGGTCATTATCGGGGTGATCGGCGCGGCCGTCTTTACGGCCACCATGCTGGTGGCCTGGGGGCAGCCTTTTGCCACCAACAGCATGCAGACCGGGCCGCGTGGCACCGGCATGTCGGTGCCTGAGTTCAAGACCGCCTTGGCCACGCCTGACCCCGATATCGAGCTGCTGCTGGAAGATCCGCCATATCCGCCCGAACCGGGCGAGGAACTGGCCGGGGATATCTATGAGAACGTGCAGGTGCTGGGCGATCTGACCGATGCCAATTTCAACCGGCTGATGGCGGCGATGACCCGGTGGGTCTCACCCGAGCAGGGCTGTGCCTATTGCCATGGGGATGGCGGGTTTGAGACCTATGGCGAGGACAACCTTTACACCAAGGTTGTCGCCCGCCGGATGATCCAGATGACCCAGAACCTCAATGAAAACTGGGCCGGGCACGTCAATGCCAACAAGGAGGTGGGCGTGACCTGCATGACCTGCCACCGGGGGCAGAATGTGCCAAGCGATATTTGGTTCAAACTGGGCAATGTCAACGAGGCCACCAATGGCTGGCCGGCTATTCAAAACCGGGTCACAGCGCAGTCGCAGGCGACCTCACTGCCATCGGATGCGCTGGAGAAATACCTTTTGGATGGCGAGATCATCGGTGTGCACGATCTGGAAAGTCGCGTCGCCGGTGTGCCGGGCGAGGATGGCTATCCCGGTATCCAGCAGGCCGAGCGGACCTATTCGCTGATGAACTATGTCAGCAATTCGCTGGGGGTGAACTGTGTCTTTTGCCACAACAGCCGGGCGTTTTATGACGGTGCGCAGATAACGCCGCAATGGGCCACCGAAAGCCTTGGTATCCAAATGGTGCTTGAGTTGAACAACGACTACCTTGTGCCGCTCAAGGATGAATACCCCGCCGAACGCTTGGGGCCGGTCCATCAGGATGCGCCCAAGGCTGCCTGCAAAACCTGTCACAAGGGCTATCAACAGCCGCTTCAGGGCACCAATGTGATCAAGGATTGGCCGGAACTGGCCACGACGGGTGCGCCGGACTACGGCGACTAAGACAACACGGGGCGGTGCTATGATGTGCCGCCCCGCTTTACATCGCGCCGTCTGCATCACGCCCGTTGCCGGGCGGTGCCAGAGCCACCGTAAAGGGGGGAGCGATGACCAGCGATTTACCCAAAACACCACTGCTTGATCGGGTGGCCGGGCCTTCGGACCTGCGCCAATTGCCCGATCGCGATTTGAAGGTGCTGGCCGATGAACTGCGCTGCGAAGTGATTTCGGCGGTGTCGCAAACCGGGGGGCACCTTGGATCCAGTCTTGGGGTGGTGGAGTTGAGTGTGGCGATCCACGCGGTCTTCAACACGCCGATGGACAAGCTGATCTGGGACGTGGGGCATCAATGCTATCCGCACAAAATCCTGACCGGACGGCGTGACCGCATCCGCACCCTGCGCCAGAAGGACGGTCTGTCGGGCTTCACCAAGCGGGCCGAGTCGGCGCATGATCCCTTCGGCGCGGCGCATTCCTCGACCTCGATCAGTGCGGCGCTCGGCTTTGCCGTGGGGCGCGACATGGGGCAGGCCACGGGCGATGCGATCGCGGTGATCGGCGACGGGGCGATCAGCGCTGGCATGGCCTATGAAGCCTTGAACAACGCGGGCCACGAAGGGCGACGCCTGTTCGTGATCCTGAATGACAACGAGATGAGCATCGCACCGCCCGTGGGGGCGATGTCGTCCTATCTCAGCCGGATGTATGCCAATGAGCCTCTGGCCAAGATGCGGTCTATGGCCGAAGGCGTCGAAAGCGCCATGCCCTCGCCAATGCGCGAGGGGGCCAAGCGTGCCCGCCAGCTGGTGACCGGCCTGACCGGAAGCGGCACCCTGTTCGAAGAGCTGGGCTTTGACTATGTGGGTCCGATTGATGGCCACGACATGGATCAGCTTTTGCCGGTGCTGCGCGCCGCGCGCGCGCGCGCCACGGGGCCGGTTCTTATTCATTGCTGCACGGTCAAGGGCAAAGGATACCAGCCTGCCGAAAGCAGCGCCGACAAATATCATGGCGTGTCGAAATTCGATGTGGAAACAGGAACGCAGGCCAAGGCAAAGCCCGGCGCGCCCGGCTATACCAGCGTGTTCGGCAGCGCCCTTGCCGACGAGGCGGCGCGCGACCCGGATATCGTTGCGGTGACGGCGGCCATGCCGGATGGCACTGGCGTTTCAAAGATGGCCGAGCGTTTCCCGTCGCGCGTCTTTGACGTGGGGATCGCCGAGCAACACGGCGTGACCTTCGCGGCAGGAATGGCGGCCAGTGGGCTGAAACCCTTTTGCGCGATCTATTCGACTTTCCTGCAACGTGGTTATGACCAAGTTGTGCATGACGTGGCGCTTCAGGGGCTTCCGGTGCGGTTTGCCATTGATCGTGCGGGGCTTGTCGGGGCCGATGGGGCGACTCATGCCGGGGCCTTTGATATTGGGTATCTGACCAGCCTGCCGGGCTTTACCGTGATGGCCGCCGCCGATGAGGCTGAGCTTGTGAATATGGTGGCCACGGCCGCCGCGCATGATGTGGGGCCGATCGCGTTTCGCTTTCCGCGCGGGGCGGGGACTGGCGTTGAACGGCCCGACCGAGGCGAGGTCTTGCCCATCGGTAAGGGCCGGATGCTGCGAGAGGGCGCGGATGTGGCGATCCTGTCCTTTGGGGCGCATCTTTCCGAATGTCTGGCCGCCGCTGATATGCTGGAGGCGGACGGGATCGGTGTCAGCGTGGCCGATGCCCGCTTTGCCAAGCCGCTGGATGGTGATCTGGTTGCCGCGCTGGCGCGCGATCACCGGGTTCTTTTGACGGTCGAGCAAGGCGCCGAGGGTGGTTTTGGGTCAGTGGTCATGCATGAGCTGGCCCGCCGCGGTGCCTTTGACCGCGGCCTTGCCATCCGCAATGTCACCCTGCCGGATCGGTTCATCGAACAGGCCAGTCCGGCCGAGATGTATGAAGACGCGGGCATGACGGCCGTCGACATTTCCGAAACCGCGCGCACTGCGCTTTCGGGGGTAGGGCAGGTGGTGCCGCTTAGTTTGGCGAAATAGCGGCGCGACGAATTCAATGAAAAGGCCGCGCAAAATGAAGCGCGGCCTTTTGGGTAAGTGCTGCAGGATCGAAGCGGTTTACATCGCCTCATCCGGGCCGACGGATGCCAGATACGCCCAGACATTGACCGCATCTTCCTCTTTGCGGACCTGATAGGACATCTTTCCGCGCCCGTCTTCGCCGGTATAGTCTTGCAACCATCCGGTCGGATCCTGCACATAGCCGACGAAACTTTCCTCATCCCATTCAAGGCCTTGCTCGCCTGCGGTTTCCAGCAAGCCGGAATACCGGAAATCCTCGACCGAGCCTGCGGCGCGCCCGACGACGCCGTAAAGATTGGGGCCGACACGCCCGCCGCGCACGATGTTGTTGCCGTCGTCATCCGCGATCATGTGGCAGGCTTTGCATTGGCGAAACGTCTTTTCGCCGGCCTCCGCGTCGCCCGAGGCATGATCGTCTGCCAGCACTGGAGTGGCCACAGCGGTCGCGGCAAGAATGGTCAAAAACTTAAATTGCATTGAAACCTCCCGGTTAAGTTAAACAATGGTCCTAGATAGCTCGTCATGAGTGAAGTCAAATTCATGCAACTGCATGTGCGATGGCGCATTGTTTCCACAATATTGTTAGCGCTTCGACGAGATGGTCGATGTCTGCCTCGGAATGCAGCGGGCCGGGCGTAAACCGCAGCCGTTCGGTGCCCTTGGGGACAGTCGGGTAATTGATCGGTTGCACATAAACACCCCAATCGCGCATCAGGATATCGGCCAACATCCGGCATTTCACCGGATCCTTGATCATCACCGGGATGATGTGGCTGGGGTTGTGCAGATGCGGGATGCCCTGCGCGTCCAGCTTGGCGCGCAGGCGGGCAACGCGGTCGCGCTGCATCTCACGTTCGATTTGCGATGTCTTGAGATGCGCGATCGAGGCCTGCGCCGCCGCCGCCACGGCGGGTGGCAGGGCCGTCGTGAAAATGAACCCGCTGGCGAAAGAGCGGATGAAATCGCACATCGCCGCAGAGCCGGTGACATAGCCGCCCATGCAGCCGAACGCCTTGCCCAGTGTGCCTTCGATCAGGGTGATCCGGTGGGCCAAGCCCCGTTCTTCGGACACACCGCCGCCGCGTGGGCCGTAAAGACCCACGGCGTGGACCTCGTCAAGATAGGTCATCGCGCCATGCTTTTCGGCCACTTCGACGATTTCCTGCATCGGGCAAATGTCGCCATCCATTGAATAGACGGATTCAAAGGCCACGATCTTGGGCGCGTTTGCGGGCAGGGCCGCCAGCTTGCGATCCAGATCTTCGGGGTCGTTGTGACGCCATATGACCTTTTTGGCCCGCGAATGGCGGATACCTTCGATCATCGAGGCATGGTTGAATTCATCGCTCAGGATCACCGCATCGGGCAGGCGGCTGCCGAGTGTCGAAAGCGCCGCCCAGTTCGAGACATAGCCCGAGGTGAACAACAGCGCGTCCTGCTTGCCATGCAAATCGGCCAGTTCCCCTTCAAGCGCCACGTGATGGCGCGCGGTGCCCGAAATATTCCGGGTGCCGCCAGCGCCGGTGCCGCAATCGTCGATTGCGTCCTTCATGGCTTGGCGCACGACGGGGTGTTGCCCCATCCCGAGGTAGTCATTGGAACACCAGACAGTCACCTCATCGGGGGCGTCGTCATCATGGCTTTTGGCGCGGGGGAAGGCCCCACACTTGCGTTCAAGTTCGGCAAAAATTCGGTAATTGCCGTCTTCTTTCAGCGCATCCAACTGTTTGGAAAACATCGCGTCAAAATCCATTGGGTCCCTCCGGTCGTATCGTTTCGGATTTTTGTTTGGGCGCGGGCAACATCCAGCGCCAGAGTTTTGCATCCGGCAATGGCAGCACCATGAGCCAATGTTCCAGTGCCGCCAGAACGGTGATGGCGATCAGCAGGGCGAAGCCTGCGGTCTCGCCGGGTGTGTCGGCGGCGTAAAGCCGCTCTGACCAGCAGGCGGTGGCCAGGGTCAGGGCGGTCACCGAGATCGGGAAAACCCAGTTCAGCCGCGATATGCGAAAGTGGCTGGTCAGATGGGCCAGTGCTTCGGGAATGAACTCGGTATTGATCTTGGGCACACCGAAATAGAGGTTCAGCTTGGCCGAAATGCGGGCGAA
>DATFJQ010000198.1:0-7929 GCA_035269125.1 Roseovarius sp. | reverse complement strand
ACATGACGCAGGGGCGTCTCGGCATCTTTGCTGCCTCATCGCATATCACCGCCGCCGTCATGCTGATCGGCGGGCGCGGCTGGCTGGCGGGGCCGTCTTGCCTGATCCCACGGCAAAGCGTGCGTCTGTTTGAGATGTGCGAGGCCGGGGATTGGACGCGCGCGATGGAGTTGCAGCGCGAATTATGGGCAGTCAATCAGGTGTTTGCGCGGTTCAATTTGGCCGGGGCTGTCAAGGCTGGGCTGAAATTGCAGGGCTTTGATTGCGGCGACCCTGCCCCACCGCAAGCCGCCCTGTCACCGGGCGCGGTTGACGAAGTGCGCCGCGTTCTGGCGTGTGTCGGCGCGCTGTAACAGGCGGGCAGAGGCCAATTCGGCCCCTGCTGCGGATTACCCGCGCCCGTGCGGGGCGTTCAGGTCCAGCACTGGGCCGATTGGCACGATGCGGTGCGGATTGATCATGTCATGGCTGTAGTAGTAATGCCGGGTGATATGGTCGAAATTCACCGTCTCGGCCACGCCGGGCCATTGATACAGCTCGCGCACGTACCCCCACAGATTGGGATAATCCACGATCCGTGTGCGGTTGCATTTGAAATGCGTGTGATAGACCGCGTCAAAACGGATCAGCGTGGTGAACAGCCGCCAATCGGCCTCGGTCAGCCGGTCGCCTATCAGGTAGCGATTGTCGGATAGACGGTTTTCAAGCCAGTCCAGTGTCTCGAACAGCGGGCCGACCGCATCGTCATAGGCCTGTTGGCTGGTGGCAAAGCCCGCCTTGTAAACGCCATTGTTGACCGTGTCATAGATGCGGGCGTTGACCGGCTCGATCGCGTCGCGCAGATCTGTGGGCCAGTAATCATCGGTGTTGCCGGTGATCGCGTCGAAGGCCGAATTGAACATGCGGATGATCTCGGCGGATTCGTTAGAGACGATCGTATCGCGCTTGGTGTCCCACAGGATCGGAACAGTCACGCGGCCGGACACATCAGGGTTAGCGCGCGTGTACAGGTCACGTGTGAAGGGCAGGTTGTGCAGGCTGTCGCCAGTGGTGTCGGGGTAATCGGTGCGAAACTCCCACCCCTCGCCCAGCATGTCGGGATGCACAACCGACACGCCAATATGATCGGTCAGACCTTTCAGCGCGCGAAAGATCAGGGTGCGATGCGCCCACGGGCAGGCCAGTGACACATACAGGTGATAACGGCCCGATTCGGCCTTGAACCCGCCGTCGCCTGATGGCCCGGCGTTGCCGTCGGACGTGACCCAGTTGCGGAATTTCGCCGTATCGCGCACGAAAGCGCCGTCGGTTGTGTCGGTGTCGTACCATTTGTCGTGCCATTGGCCGTTCAGCAGATATCCCATGACTGCGCCTTTCTTTTTGGTGCTGGCCATGAGGTAGCGGCCCGCCTGCCGCGCCGCCAGCCTCATGGCTGCGCAGGGCCCGTGCGCGCCTGCACATGTCGCGACCTGCGCGCGCAGTGGCGTTTCTTTGTTTGCGCAGGCGCGCCACGCGGCCTATAGAGCGGGGGACGATGCTCGTATGCGGGCCGGAAAGAGGTGCAGACGGGGCCGACCCACACCGGGGGCTTGATGTTTGCGGTCGTCGGTCACGGGCAAGCGTGACATGCCTTTCTTTTCCGGCTGCCGATGGTGCGGGCACCTTACGGATCAGAAGGGGGACAACCCATGAGATACGCAACATTCATCGCGGCGCTGCTGGCCGCTGGCGGCGCGCAGGCGCATCCCGGCCATCTGGCCGAGGTGGCAGGCCATGGTCACTGGCTGGGCGCGGCGGCGCTGGGCGCGGCGATTGCGATAGGGTTATGGGCCGGTCTGAAGGGCCGCAAGGACGCCGAAGAGGCCGAGGCCGACGAGGCCGACGAAGAAGAGCCGCAGGAGGCCTGAGCATGACAAAGACCGGTGTGATGATCTGCGGGCATGGCTCGCGCAGCCAATCGGCAGTGGATGAATTCTCGACCTTGGCCGAAAAATTGCCGCCCTACCTGCCCAAGGGGTGGGAGATGGAATATGGCTATCTTGAATTTGCCAATCCCGTGATCCGCGACGGTCTGGACAAACTGCGCGCCAAGGGCTGTGATCGTATCTTGGCGGTGCCGGGTATGTTGTTTGCCGCGATGCACTCCAAGAACGACATTCCCACGGTGCTGAATACCTATGCCGCGCAACATGGTCTGGACGTGCGCTATGGCCGTGAACTGGGGGTCGACCCCAAGATGATCGCCGCCGCCGGGGCGCGCGTGCAAGACGCGGTGGATCGCGCCAATGCCGATCTGGGCGAGGTTGCTTTGCACGATACTTGCCTTGTGGTGATCGGGCGCGGCGCGTCCGACCCTGACGCCAACGGCAACGTCGCCAAGATCGCCCGTATGCTGCAAGAGGGCTTGGGCTTTGGCTGGTGCGAGGTGGGCTATTCCGGCGTGACCTTCCCATTGGTCGAACCGTGCCTGCAACATGTGGCCAAGCTGGGCTACAAGCGGGTGATCGTGTTCCCGTATTTCCTGTTCTCGGGCATCCTGATCGACCGGATTTATGGCTTTACCGATCAGGTGGCCGCCGAACATCCCGGCATCGACTTCGTTAAGGCGGGGTATCTGGGCGATCATCCCAAGGTTCTGGAAACGTTCGCCGAACGGGTGACTGAACAGGCCGGGGCCAACCCGCCGCCGAATTGCGGCACCTGTCAGTATCGCACGCAGGTTCTGGCCATCGAGGGCAGCGACACGCAAGAAATCACCGTCGAGCAGCGCCGCGCACTGGCCGAGGCCGCAGGCGAGGGGCACCCGGCCTTCAGCGATGTGCCGCCGCCCACCTGTGTGCTGTGCAAATACCGCACCACCATTCTGGGCTTCGAGGCCGAGGTAGGGGCGATCCAAGAAAGCCATCACCACCATGTCGAAGGCCAAGGCGCCAGTGCGCCGGGCTCGAACGTGGCCGATTGCACCCTGTGCGATACCTTCTGCACGGGCCTGTGTCGCCTTGAGATGCAGGATCAAGGCCACCATCATCACCACCACGATCATGACCATGACCACGATCATGATCACCATCACCACCATCATCACGCCGCATATCCGCATGCCGACCATCCGTTAGGCCCAGAAAGCGCGCGAAAAACCAAGGCCTGAGCCAGGTTTCGTCTTGCGATAAACATCCCCGCCGCAGGTATCCGGCGGGGCAATCCTTTGAAAGATTAGCCGTTGCGCCCCTACGAGAAAAACCCTTCGGCCATCTATGCCGAAAGCTTTGCCACCGTGCGCCGCGAGGCGCGGCTGGAGCGGTTCGGCCCCGGCATTGAGGCGTTGGCGATCCGCGTAATCCACGCCTGTGGCATGGTTGAGGTGGCCGACAGGCTGGCCTTTTCCGAAACCGCTTATTCGGCGGGGCATGCGGCGTTGCAGGCCGGTGCCCCGGTTCTGTGCGATTGTGAAATGGTGGGGGCGGGGATCATCCGCCGTTACCTGCCAGCGGATAATGAGGTGATTGTCACTCTGAACGATCAACGTGTGCCCGCCATCGCGGCGGGTATCGACAACACCCGGTCGGCGGCGGCGGTTGAGCTTTGGGCCGAGCATCTGGAAGGGGCGGTTGTTGCCATAGGAAATGCGCCCACGGCCTTGTTTCATTTGCTGGAACTGTTGGATCAGGGCGCGCCGAAACCGGCGGTGATCCTTGGTTTTCCGGTGGGTTTTGTCGGCGCGGCGGAAAGCAAGGCGGAACTGGCCGATGCGCCGCGCGGCTGCGATTTCGTGGCGCTGCGCGGACGGCGTGGCGGATCGGCGATTGCCAGTGCTGCTGTCAACGCGTTGGCGGCGGGCATTCCCGAGGGCACGGCATGACCGGGGCGCTTGTCGCGCTCTGGCGTGCGCGCCGCGCGAGGCCCTCATGCAACGAAGGGACGCGCGATGTCGGTTGATCCATGGCTGCATATCGTTGGAATTGGCGAGGATGGTCTGGACGGGCTGTTGCCCGCCACGCGTGCCGTGGTCGAAGCTGCCGAGGTGATCGTGGGCGCCGAGCGGCATCACGATCTGGCGCAAGGGGTTGGTGCCGAGCGTATCGCATGGCCGTCGCCGTTTGATGCCTTGATCGACACTCTGAACGGCTTGCGCGGACGGCGCGTTGTCGTGCTGGCCACCGGCGATCCCTTGTGGTTTTCGGTGGGCGCGCGAATCGGGCGCGAAATCAACCCGACCGAGATCACTTATCACCCGCAATTGTCCGCCTTTCAATTGGCGGCGGCGCGTATGGGCTGGAGCCTTGCCGACGTCGAAACCCTGACCGTGCATGGCCGCCCGGTGGAACAAATGATCGCCTTTATCCAGCCCGATGCGCGGCTGCTGATTCTGACCACCGGGTCAGAGACCCCCGGCCAGATTGCCGCCTTTCTGACCGAGCGTGGGTTTGGCCGCTCAACGATGACGGTGCTGGCCCATATGGGGGGCGAGAGTGAGGCGCGGTTTGACGGCTTGGCCGAAGGCTGGGATCACGAGGTGCCCGCCTTCAACACGCTGGCGGTCGAGTGTATCGCCGCGCCTGATGCCGCCTTGCTGCCTCGGGTGCCGGGGCTGTCGGATGATCTGTTTCGCCATGATGGCACGATGACCAAACAAGAGGTCCGCGCCGCGACGCTGGCCAAGCTGATGCCGATGCGCGGCGCCTTGCTGTGGGATATCGGCACTGGCTGTGGCTCGGTCGCGGTGGAATGGATGCGCGCGGCGCGCTATGCCCGCGCCATCGGGATCGAGCCGCGCGCCGACCGCCGCGCGCTGGCGGCGGCCAATGCGCTGGCGCTTGGCGCGCCAAAGCTGGCATTGGTCGACGGCCGCGTGCCCGAGGCGTTGGACGGGCTACCTGCACCCGACGCGGTGTTCATCGGTGGCGGCTTGAGCCGTGAGACGTTTGACGCGGCATGGGCTGCGCTGCGGCCCTTGGGGCGGATGGTGTGCAACGCCGTGACGCTGGAAAGCGAGGTGGTGCTTTTGGCACTGCATAAGGAATTTGGCGGTCATTTGGTGAAGCTGT
The DNA here is from genome assembly GCA_035269125.1 of Roseovarius sp. Taxonomy (GTDB): domain Bacteria; phylum Pseudomonadota; class Alphaproteobacteria; order Rhodobacterales; family Rhodobacteraceae; genus Roseovarius. The sequence goes on along the minus strand of DATFJQ010000198.1, from coordinate 2,884 downwards.
CGGTCAACCGGGCCGAACCGGTGGGTGGCCTGACCGGATGGCGGCCCTTGATGCCGGTGATCCAGTGGAGCCTTGTAAAGCGATGAGTAACAGACCGTGCAAAGTGGCGACTGTCGGAGCCTCCGGCGGGAGTATTTTGGGAACAATGAAGATGGGGCACGGGCGATGAGCGGTGTTCTTTATGGTGTCGGTCTTGGGCCGGGTGACCCGGAGTTGATGACGCTGCGGGCGCATCGGTTGATTTCCGGCGCGCAGGTGGTGGCCTATCCCAGCCTTGCCGGCGGGGCCAGTTTCGCGCGGTCTATCGCTGCTGATGTGATTGCCAAGGGCGCGCGGGAAATCGTGATGGATGTGCCGATGACGGTTGAGCGCGGCCCGGCGCAGGCGGCCTATGACACCGGTGCGGCCCAGATTTCTGCGGCGCTGGATCAGGGCGATGATGTGGTGTGCCTGTGCGAGGGCGATCCGTTTTTCTATGGTTCGTTCATGTATCTGTTTGCCCGTTTGGCGGATAAGTACCGGGTAGAGGTGGTGCCGGGCGTTACCTCGATCACCACGTGTGCGGCGCGGGCGGGGATGCCGTTGGCGGCGCGTAACGAGCGGTTGACCGTGCTGCCGGGGCCGTTGCCCGAGGCGGAGTTGCGGGCGCGCATCGACGGTGCGGAAAGCGTGGCCATCATGAAGGTGGGCCGTCATCTGGAGAAAATCCGCGCGGTGATCGGGGAATTGGGCCTGATGGATCGCGCCATGTATATCGAGCGTGCCAGCCTGCCCGAAGAGGTGGTTTGCCCGCTGGCTGAGGCACCGGAGAAGGCGCCTTATTTTTCGATGATATTGCTGACGAAGGGGGCCGATCCATGGCTGTGAAACCTGTTGTTCTGGCGCTGAGCCGATCAGGCGAAGAGGTGGCGCATCGTGTTGCCGCCCGGTTGGGCGCGCAGGTGCATGGCCGTCAGGGGCGTGTGGGCAAAGCGGATGCGTATTTTCCCAACGCGTTGGATCACGCGCGCGATTTGTTTGCAGCCGGGGTGCCCATCGTGGGCGTATGCGCCAGCGGTATTTTGATCCGCGCGGTGGCGCCGCTGTTGGCTGACAAGCGGGGTGAGCCGCCTGTCGTATCCGTCAGTGACGATGGATCGGTCGTGGTGCCGCTACTGGGCGGGCATCGGGGTGCGAACCGTCTGGCCGCCGAGATTGCCGAAGGTCTGGAGGCCGTGGCCGCGGTCACCACGGCGGGTGACGTGGCGATGGGCGTGGCGCTGGATACCCCGCCCGCAGGCTATCGGCTGGCCAACCCCGACGATGCCAAGGCGGCGATGGCGGCGCTGCTCGATGGGCAGGGCGTGACGATTGCGGGTGAGAATATTTTCGGCCTTGAGGATCAGGGCGGAGCGGTGGAATTGTGCGTGAGCGACGCGCCCGCCGAGGGTGGTGCTGCGCGGTTGGTCTATCATCCGCAGCGCTTTGCGCTTGGCGTTGGCTGTGCGCGCAACTGTGATCCCGAAGACCTGTGGCAGCTGGTGCAAGAGACACTGGCCGAGGCCGGGATCGCGCCCGGTGCGGTGGCCTGTGTCGCCTCGATTGATCTGAAAGCCGATGAGCCCGCGATGAACGAGCTGGCCGCCCGGTTGGGCGTGCCGCTGCGGCTGTTCACGGCGGAAGAGCTTGAGGCCAATGCGGACCGGCTGGCCAATCCATCGGACGTGGTTTTTGCCGAAGTGGGGTGCCATGGCGTGAGTGAGGGCGCGGCGCTGGCCAGTGGTGGCGATCTGGTGGTCGAGAAACGCAAGACCGCCAATGCCACCTGCGCGGTGACGCGCAGCGACGCCCCGATCACCGAAATGCCGGGGCGCGCGCGCGGACGGTTGAGCGTGGTGGGCATCGGCCCCGGACAGGCCGCGTGGCGCACGCCCGAGGTGTCGCGCCTTGTTGCCGAGGCCGAGGAGCTTGTGGGCTATGGCCTCTATATTGATCTGCTGGGGCCGTTGGCCGCGGGCAAGGCGCGCAGTGATTTCCCGTTGGGCGGAGAAGAGGCGCGCTGTCGCTATGCGTTGGAGCAGGCCGCCAAGGGCAAGAATGTGGCGCTGGTCTGTTCCGGGGATGCCGGTATTTATGCCATGGGCGCGCTTGTGTTCGAACTGCTGGATCGTGGTGTGGACGAACACGGCGTCAGCGACGCCGCGCATCGCGTTGAGGTGGTGTGCAGCCCCGGCGTTTCGGCGTTGCAAGGGGCGGCAGCGCGGGCGGGTGCCCCGCTTGGGCATGATTTCTGCACGATTTCACTGTCTGATCTGTTGACCCCGCGCGATGATATCCTGCGCCGATTGAAGGCGGCGGCCGAGGGGGATTTCGTGATCGCGTTCTACAATCCTGTGTCGAAAACCCGGCGCACATTGCTGGCCGAGGCACGCGACATTCTGTTGCAGCACCGCCCGGCGGATACGCCAGTGATGCTGGCCAGTTCCCTAGGGCGCCCCGAAGAACATGTGCGTTATCGGCGTCTGGAGGATTTGCAGGTTGATGAGGTCGACATGCTGACGGTTGTTCTTGTTGGCTCTAGCAATTCGCGACTGGCGCAGTTGGGCGAGGGGCCGCGCATGTTCACGCCGCGGGGCTATGCGCGCAAGATCGACGGTGATCTGGCCGCACAGGCCGGGAATTGAGTATTTTTGGAACAATGAAAGCAAGGGTGCGGGCATGACCGTTTATTTTATTGGCGCAGGGCCGGGCGACCCTGAATTGCTGACCAAGAAGGCCGAGCGGGTGATCGGGGAATGCCCGGTGTGCCTTTATGCCGGGTCACTGGTGCCGCCTGAGGTGGTGGGCTGTGCGCCTGACGGGGCCTTGGTTATGGACACCGCGCCGATGACGCTGGAGGACACGC
>DATFJQ010000197.1:0-16146 GCA_035269125.1 Roseovarius sp. | reverse complement strand
TACGGGCTGATGCATGTGAAACTATACGAGGACATCAGCCGCCACGGCCATATCGCCACCGCCTATGCCTATCCGGTCAAGGTGGAAGGCCGCTATGTGATGGACCCGTCGCCGATCCCGAAATTCGACAATCCGAAACTGTCGGACTGCCCGGCGATCCAGTTGTTCGGCGCAGGGCGCGAGCAGCGCATCTATGCCCTGCCACCCTATACAAGCGTGATCAGCCTTGATTTCGAAGACCACCCGTTCGAGGCGTCCAAGGCCAATTACCCCTGCGGCCTGTGCGGCGCCGAAGACAGCTATCTTGACGAGGTGATCACCGACGATGCCGGCGGGCGCATGTTCGTTTGCTCGGACACCGATTTTTGCGAGACCAGACAAGCCGCGGGCCACCGCGGAAAGGATGCGGCATGAGCAAGCAGACCCACTCCCTGTTATCCGTGCGCGACATTGCCAAGCACTATGGCAGCCATATCGGATGCACTGACGTGTCGTTTGACCTATACCCCGGCGAGGTGATGGGCATTGTCGGCGAAAGCGGCTCGGGCAAGTCCACGCTGCTGAACTGCATGGCGGGCCACCTGACGCCCGATGATGGCCAAGTGGTTTTTGACACCCGCGCCGACGGCCCGCGCGATACCGTCACCATGTCCGAGCCTGAACGCCGGATGCTTGCGCGCACCGATTGGGCCTTTGTCCACCAACACGCCCGCGACGGGCTGCGCATGGGGGTCAGCGCCGGCGGCAATGTGGGCGAGCGCCTGATGGCCGTGGGCGCACGGCATTATGGTGACATTCGCGACAAGGCCACGGATTGGCTGGATCGTGTCGAAATCGCCCCCGACCGGATTGATGACCGCCCCGCGACATTTTCAGGTGGCATGCAGCAACGCCTGCAAATCGCCCGCAACCTTGTGACCGGCCCAAGGCTGGTTTTCATGGACGAACCGACGGGCGGGCTGGATGTCAGCGTGCAGGCCCGCCTGCTGGACCTGCTGCGCGGGCTGGTGCGCGACATGGGGCTGTCGGCGATCATCGTCACCCACGATCTGGCTGTCGTGCGCCTGTTGGCCGACCGGTTGATGGTCATGAAATCCGGCCATGTCGTGGAACAAGGCCTGACCGATCAGGTGCTGGACGACCCGCAACATGGCTACACGCAGCTTCTGGTCTCAAGCGTGTTGCAAGTCTGAACCCGCCGGGGGCGGTTTGCCCCCGGACCCCTTAGAATATTCAAAGCAAGAAGAACGCCCATGATCGAGATCGAAAACCTGTCCAAAGCCTTTACCCTGCACAATCAGGGCGGCACCACGATCCGCGTGATGCAGGGGGCTAACCTGACGGTGCAAAAAGGCGAATGCGTGGCCTTGGTCGGGGCCTCCGGGGCTGGCAAATCCACGCTGATGCGAATGATCTACGGCAATTACCTTGCCGAACACGGCAGCATCCGGGTGGGCCGCACGGTGGTCACCGATGCCAGCCCGCGCGACATCCTTGCCATGCGCCGCGATGTTCTGGGTTATGTCAGCCAGTTTTTGCGGGTCGTGCCCCGTGTGCCCACGCTTGACGTGGTGGCCGAACCGTTGCTGGCCGTCGGCACGCCGCGCGATCAGGCCCGCGCGCGCGCCGCAGATTTGCTGGAGCGGCTGAATATTCCGCAAACCCTGTGGGGGCTGTCGCCCACGACGTTCTCGGGGGGCGAGCAACAGCGCGTGAACATCGCGCGTGGCTTTGCGCATGACTACCCCGCCCTTTTGCTGGATGAACCCACCGCCAGCCTTGACGCCACCAACCGCGCCGTTGTGCTGGATCTGATCGGCGCGGCCAAGGCCCGTGGCGCAGCGATTGTCGGGATATTCCACGACGAGACCGCCCGCGATCACGTCTGCGACCGCGAAATCGACGTGACCGCCTTCACACCGGCGCGCGCCGCATGAGTGCTGCGCAGGGTGATACCCCCGCCACACAGGCCAGAACCGGGCGGCTGATCGCCGTGGTCGGCGCCTCGGGCGTGGGCAAGGACAGCGTGATGCAGGCGCTTGGCCGTGCCGCCCCCGGCGTGCAGCCCGTGCGCCGCGCCATCACCCGCCCGCCGGGCCAAAGCGGCGAGGACTACGAGGCGCTAAGCCTTGCCGAATTTGAAGCGCGCGCCGCAAGCGGTGGCTTTTGTCTGCATTGGCAGGCGCACGGCCTGCACTATGGCATTCCCGCGACGGTCTTGGGCGATGTCCAGACCGGGGCGCAGCGCATGGCCAACCTGTCACGCGGGGTATTGACCCAAGCGGCACAGCTCTTTCCCGACGTGATCATCCTCAACATCACCGCCGCGCCTGCGACCTTGGCGCAGCGCCTTCGGGCACGCGGCCGCGAACCAGCAGATGATATCGAAAGCCGTCTGGCCCGCGCCACGGCAAAGCTGGACTCCAGCCTGCCCGTTCATCACATCGAAAACGACGGCCCGCTTGCGGCAACGGTCGCAACCGCGTTGCAGACACTGGGCCTTGCCCAACATGACGCGCCGACAGAAGGACAGACTTGACCATGATCTCAGCCCCTTCCGCCACCACGGCCCCGGCCGATACGCCCCAGCCCAAGGCGCAGACATCGGGCGACGTGTTGCACCTTGCCAATGCGCGGCTAGTTTTGCGCGACACGGTCTTACATGGATCACTGACCGTTGCAGACGGTCAGATTGCCGACATCACCGAGGGCGCCCATGTTAGCCAAGGCGCGATTGACTGCGACGGCGATTACCTGATCCCCGGCCTGATCGAATTGCACACCGACAATCTGGAACGTCATATTGAGCCGCGCCCATCGGTCGACTGGCCGCACCTGTCGGCCATTCTGGCCCATGACGGCGAATTGGCGGCCACCGGCATCACCACCGTGTTTGACGCCATGCGCGTCGGCTCGATCCATCGTGGCAAGGGTGGCTATGTGAAATATGCCCGCGCGCTGACCGATGAAATCCTTGCCTTGCGCCGCGCCGATGCCCTGCGGATCAGCCATTTTTTGCACCTGCGGGCCGAAATCTGCTCGGAAACCCTGCTGGAGGAACTGGGCGAATTCACCCCCGAGGACAGGATCGGCATCCTGAGCCTAATGGATCACACGCCGGGGCAACGGCAGTTTCGCGACATTTCCAAACTGAAAACCTATGTCGCCAAGAAACGCGGAATGACCGATGCGGAATTCAGCGATCACGTCACATATTTGAAGGGCCTGCGCGCCGAATTTGGCGACCGGCATGAAGCCGGTGCCGTGACCCATGCCAAACGGCTGGGCGCGGTTCTGGCCAGCCATGATGACACCACCGCCGATCAGGTCGCGGCCTCGGTCAGACATGGCATCGGGTTTGCCGAGTTTCCGACAACATTCGAGGCCGCAGAAGCCTGCCGCACCCATGGCACCGCGATCATGATGGGCGCGCCGAATATCATCCGCGGCGGGTCACATTCGGGCAATGTCAGCGCCCTTGATCTGGCCAAAGCCGATCTGCTGGATATCGTATCATCGGATTATGTCCCATCCGCCTTGTTGCTTTCGGCCTTCCACTTGGGGACGCTGTGGCAAGATTTGCCGCGCGCCATCCGCACCGTGACGGCCAATCCGGCACAGGTGGCCGGGTTGCCGGACCGGGGTGAGCTGGCTACGGGCCGCCGGGCCGATCTGGTGCGCGTGGCCAGCATGGGCGACACCCCCGTTGTGCGCGGGGTCTGGAGCAAAGGCCGCCAAGTCGGATAAACGGCCGAGCGGTTGAATTGCATGGGCAAGGTAAAGCTGTAGCTGGCCTTGGACAGCCCCTTGGGCGCCGACGGGAACCGCCCCGCCGATTGCACGCCCCGCACCACCGTTCAGGCCCATGAGCAGGCACCCCAACCGATAGCGGAGACCGCGGCCCCATACCGGCGCAAGGTCACGCGGGCGCGGACGGCTTTACGTCTCAAGCCCAAGAGCCTTGCGACGGCGGTTGGCCCAGATGCCGATCAAATGATCCACCATCAGCCCCATGAACGCCACAGCCAGCCCAAGAACCAGCCCCTTGCCCACATCGCTGGACGACAACGCGCGCTGCATTTCCTGCCCAAGATCCTGCGTGCCGATGAAGGCCGCGATGATCACCATGAAAAGCGAGAACATGACCGACTGATTCACCCCCACCATGATCGTCGGCAAAGCCAGTGGCAGGCGCACCGACCACAAGGTTTGCCCCCGCGACGCGCCCGACATGTTTGCCGCCTCGACTTGCGCCGAAGGCACGCCGCGCAGCCCTTCGATCGTGTAGCGGATCAGCGGAACCGCTGCGAAAAGCACCACCGCGCCCACCACGGCCACGTCATTGACGCCAAACAGCATGATCACCGGAATAAGATAGATGAAGCTGGGAAAGGTCTGCAGCGTGTCACAGATCAGCAGCACAGCCCGCGCGCGGGTCTCGCTGCGGCTGCCCCAGATGCCAAGCGGGAATCCGATCAGCGTAGCCAGAAACACTGCGAAACTGACCGTGTAAACTGTGATCATGGCACGATCCCACCAACCCGACATGGCGATCAGGCCAAAATACCCCAAACAAATCAGCGCTGAACGCCGCCCACCGATGGCCCAACCCACGGCCATCAAAAACACCAGAACCGCTGAAAACGGCAACCAGAGCATCGCATCGCGCAGCGGGATCAGCACCCAGACGATCAGGAACCATCTGAGCCATTGCGTCACCGGGTCCAGCACCCTGATGATCGCGTCCATCATCGCATCCAGCGGGTCCGACAGGCTGAAAGCGTCGCGGCGGCCGATTTCGTGCAGCACCGGAAAGATCAACGACAGCCCCCAAAACAGACAGACAAGCACGGCCCAGATCACCAACAAGCGATGCCGGATCAGCCATGAAGTGCCTTTTTCGACATGCTCGGGCTGGCGCGTGGCCCAAGCCTTGGAGCACCGATCCAGCATGACCGCCAGCAGCACGATGGTGATGCCGATCTCGATCGAGCGGCCGATCTTGAGCGCCTGAAGCAGTTGCAGCAATTTTTGCCCCAGCCCCGGCATTCCTATGAAACTGGCCAGAACGACCATCGCAAGGCATTGCATGATCACCTGATTGACGCCCACCAATATTTCGGTGCGCGCGGTCGGCAGGCGCACGTGACGCAGCAATTGCCACCGGGTCGCACCGGCCATGTGACCGGCCTCGACCACTTCGGGCGGGACTTTTTGCAGGCCCAGCAAGGTCATGCGGATCATCGGCGGCACTGAAAAGATGATCGTGACAATCGCGCCAGCCTTTGGGCCAACCCCGATGAACACCACCACCGGGATCATGTAGGCGAAATGCGGCAGCGACTGTGCGACGTTCAGCAACGGATTGAGCACCACGCGAAACCGTGCGCTACGCCACGCCATCGTGCCCAGAACCAGCCCCAACAGAACCGAGAACGGGGCTGCAACAATGATCACCGACAGGGTCTCCATCGTCCATTCCCACTGGCCCATGACCGCCACCCAGACAAAGGTCAGCCCGGCAAACAACGCCAGCCGCCAGCCGTTTAGGAAATAGCCGATCATCGCGGCGGTTATGGCGATCACTGTCCAAGGGATCGGCCCAAGTCGCGGCCAGCGGTTTTTGCCGTAAAGCAGGTTGGCCGTGACATCCAGCAGCCACTCTACGCCATCGGCGAAGGCGCGGGTGACATGGATCAGGCCAAGATCGTCACGCAGAAAGTCGAAAAAGGCGTTGATCCAATCCGCAAACGGCCAGACCAGCCAAGCAGGCGGGCGCACCAGACCCTCGGGCAGAATACCCTTGCCGACCGTCAGAACCAATGCGGCCATCAACAGGATCATGGCCGCGCGCATCCGCGCGTCTTGGCGCGCGCCAATATGGGGTGTGTTTGTCGCTGTGACCGTCATTCGTTGGCCCCCAACAGGACATCAAGCGCCTTTTGCCGGTCCAGCCCCCCAATGATCGCGCCGTCGGGTCCGGCCACAGGCAGGATCACCCGATCATCATTGATCAGAAGGCGCGCCAGTTGGGATATCGTTTTGCCGCCCTCCACAGCCGCGCCACTGAGGTCATGGCCGTTGACAGGTTGCATCATCGCGCTTGCATGAACCACGCGGGCCTTCTCGATATCCTCGATGAACTTGGCGACATATTCGGTCGCAGGGTTCATGACGATCCGGTCGGGCCGGTCGCATTGCTCGACCGCGCCGTCCTTCATGATCGCGATCCTGTCGGCAAGGCGCAGCGCCTCGTCGAAATCATGGGTGATGAAAACGATGGTCTTGCCAAGAAGCCCCTGCAGGCGCAGGAATTCGTCCTGCATTTCGCGGCGGATCAGCGGATCGAGCGCCGAAAATGGCTCGTCCAGAAACCAGATATCCGGTTCGATCGCCAGACTGCGGGCGATGCCGACACGCTGTTGCTGGCCACCGGACAATTCGCGCGGGAAATAATCCTCGCGACCGCCCAATCCCACCAGCTCGATCACCTCCATCGCGCGGGCACGGCGGCTGTGGATATTCTGTCCCCGCATCTCCAGCGGGAAGGCGACGTTTTCCAACACTGTGCGATGCGGCAGAAGACCGAAGCTTTGGAACACCATGCCCATCTTATTGCGGCGCAGGTCGATCAATTCCTTTTCGGACAAATCACCGATCACCTGCCCCTCGACCTGCACCTCGCCACCGGTGATCTCGATCAGGCGCGACAGGCACCGGACCAAGGTCGACTTGCCCGAGCCCGAAAGACCCATGATGACAAGCATTTCCCCCTTGGAAATATCCAACGACACATCCCGAACGGCCGGCACATAGCCATCGGCGCGGATCTGATCAAAACTGGCGGTTGGTTCGAGATCGGCAAGATAGGGGCCGGGCCGCGGCCCGAACAGTTTCCAGACATTACGGCAGGAAATTACCGTATCGGTGTCGGTCATGGATGGTTCTCCTAGCGCGGGTCATGCCGCCCCGGCACATATACCGGAGCGACCAATAATTGGCTTTGAATGGCTAAGGCTTATGCGCCGCCATCGACCCAGGGCGTCCAAACGGCTTCATTCTGCTCAAGCCATTCGGTTGCCGCATCTTCGGGCTCGAACTCGTCGATATCGACAAGCTTGGCCATTTCCGCGATCTGAGGATTGGTAAAGCTGATCTGCTCAAGCGTAGCATAGGCGTTGGGCCATTTGTCCTTCATGCCGTCCCATGCTGCTTTTTTCATGTAGCCGTTTGCCGGGTTGCCGCAATCATAGAGTGCATCCGGGTTCGGGCCCACCGCAGGATCAGTTTTGCAGCCTTTCGTATATTCCGGGAACTCAACGAATTCACCGGGATACAGCGCCTCGACGAAGTTGGGCGTCCAGTTGAAGATCACGACCGGGCGCTTGTCGCGTTCGGCTGCGGCAACTTCGGCCCACAACGCTGCGGCAGAGCCCGCATTGACCACGACGAAATCCATGCCAAGCGCATCGACGCGTTCCTGATCATTCTTCAGCCAGTCCACCGGCCCGCCAAGAAAGCGCCCCTTATCGCCTGTCTCGGGCGTGGCGAAAAGCTCGGCGCAGGCATTCAGGGCTTCCCAATCGGGCAAGCCGGGGCACGCTTCTTTGGTCCATGCCGGATACCACCAGTCCTCTCGGGTGACGGCATCGTGGTCGCCCACATCATGCAACCCGCCTTTTTCAAGGGCGGCCTCGAAGGATGGCCCGAATGCGCCCTCCCAGACTTCAAGCTCCAGCGTCACATCTCCAAGACGCACGGACTCGTAGACCGCCTGACTGTCGGTCGACACGTACTCGACGTTGTTGCCCATAGATTCGAAAATCTGACCGACGACATGGCTCATGACGATCTGGCTAGACCAGTTATGGGTCGGAATGACGATCGGATCGGAACTGTCTTCAGCAAAGGACGCTGTTGCGGATGACAAGGCCAGCACAGCGGCCGACATCATGGCTTTGGTTCGCATTTTCTTTCCCCGTTGTTTGACTCGTTTTTATTCTTCAAGCGCGGAGATGATTGGCAAACCATGCCCGAGCTGGGGAAATCCTAGGCATCATTTGTGAACAGGTAAGGCGTATCGGGTGAACAGCCTATACTAAGATGTAAAATTTTGTTAATGAAATAGCCTTCCAGACACGTCAGGGCTCATGTCACATATTCTTATAATAGAAGACGAACCGGTCACACGCGCCACCCTGACAAGTTATCTTGAAGCTCAGGGATATGACGTCTCGGAGTCCGCAAGTGCCGATGTGGCCGAGCATATCCTGCGTGATCAGCGGGTCGATCTGCTGCTGGTGGACATCAACCTGCCGGGCAAAGACGGGTTGAAGATCACGCGTGAGCAACGCGCAAAATCGGACATCGGCATCATTCTCGTCACCGGACGCGACGATGACGTGGACCGTATCGTCGGTCTGGAAATGGGCGCGGACGATTATGTCTGCAAGCCCTTCAACCGACGCGAGCTTCTGGCGCGGATCAAGAACCTGCTATACCGCACAAGCCAATCGGTTCACAGCACGCGGCATGTCTATCGGTTTTCCGGCTTTGTCTTCGACTTGCATGGCCGTCGTCTTGAAAACGTCGATGGTGCGACGGTGCCCCTGACGAGGGCGGAATTCGAAGTGCTGCAGCATTTCGTGACACGTCCCGGCGAGGTGGTCAGCCGTGACGCGCTCATGGCGCGGGTCACCCATCGCCAATATGGCACCAATCCGCGCACCGTCGATGTTTTGATCCGTCGCCTGCGCACCAAACTGGAACAGGATCCCGCAAGCCCGGCGATCATCAGCACCGTGCATGGCGAAGGCTACGCCTTCACATCGTATGTGAACTGACAGCATCACCCTGCTTCAAGGCCGCGGCCATGGCGTTGCCCACCTGCGGTATCAACGTCGACAGCCGCTGCACCAGAATCCTCGCCCGTTCCTGTTGTGAAACACTGGCGTTGGCTTCCAGCTGAGTCAGAACCTGTACCACGTCATACTGATCATAATTGCTCACAGCGCCTTTTAGACGATGCGCTATTTTCTTCAGTTTGTTCCAATCTTCGGCCTCGAGCGCCGCTTCCAGCGCTGCTTGCTCCATCGCGACCTGCTCGATGAAAAGCCCCGCGATCCTGCGGGTGGCATCGGCGCCAAGATCTTCGATGCTGCGCCGCAACACTGTCTCGAACGAGGCCATCCGCGACATCGCCTTCGAGACCGGCATCCGCGACGACAGAAAGACCGAGCCCTGCTTGCCTTGCCTGACACTGTCCAGCGCGCGCGCCAGACGTTCCGGGGCCACGGGTTTGGCGACAAACCCGTTCATGCCCGCGTTAAGATGGCTTTCGATCTGCTCTTCTTGCACATGGGCGGAAATCCCGATGATCGGCGTCGCCTTCAGAGCCGCATTTGAATGCGCGCGGATCTGAAGGGTCGCCTCGACCCCGTTCAGCCCCGGCAGGTTTACATCCATCAAGATCACATCGAAGCGACGGTGCTGCAAAAGGTCCAGCGCCGCCTCGGCATCTGAAAGACAATGACAAGTGTGCCCCATGCGCTCTAGATAGCCGCGTGCGACCATCTGGTTGATCTGGTTATCCTCGACCACAAGGATATCCAACGCAATCTCGGCACGGTCTATCATCTCCGGTCGGGCCATGTCCTCAATATCCAAGGGGTCTCCGGCTTGCAGATCAACCGCCAGCGTAAAGACCGAGCCCACCCCCTTGGTGCTTTCCAGTGTCAGAATTGCACCGATGGCATCGGCAAACCGCTTGCTGATGGCAAGACCCAGCCCCGTGCCCCCGAACTTTCCGCCTGTAGCACCGTCTTCTTGTTCGAAGGCTTCGAATATCCGGGCCTTGGCCGCCTGCGATACACCCCGGCCTGTATCACTGATCTCAAAGATCACACGATGCGCATCCTCATGCGTCCAGCCCTGACGAAGGCGCAGGATCACCTCACCTTCCTCGGTGAATTTAAGCGCGTTGGACAAAAGGTTGAACAGGATCTGCCGCAGCTTGGCCACATCCCCCAAGACAACATTCACCAGAGTATCCGGCATATCCAGAAGCAATTGCAGGCCTTTCGCATCCGCACTTGGCCGGATAAGCGCCATCACATCTGTGACCAGATCGTGCAACGAGAACGTGCTGTTCACCGGCTTTGTGCCGCCGTGCTCCATCTTGGAATAGTCGAGAATGTCGTTCAGAATCTGCAAAAGGTTCTGGCCAGACGCATGCGCCGCATCCAGCCGATGGCGCTGTTCGGGTTCAAGCCGGTCCTCGGACAGACTGTGCAGCAAGCCCAACATACCATTCATTGGCGTGCGGATTTCATGGCTCATCATCGCAAGGAATTCCGACTTGGCCCTGTCGGCGGCCTCGGCTTTGCGGCGGGCCTCATCGTGGGCGGCCACTTCAAGACGCAAACGCTCTGTCTTCTCAGACACCATTGCCTGCAGGTTGTTGCGATGTTCCAGCAATTCACGTTCGTTCCGGTCGCGCTGCCTTTCAAGATCGCGTTTGGCGATGGCCTGTTGGCGGAACACCTCGGTTGCCTCTTCCATGCGGGCGATCTCGTCATGGCCGCGCGGACGAATTCTGCGCTCAAGGTTGCCGCGGGCAAGGGCTGTCATTTCTCCATACAAACGGTCAAGACGGCGCGTGATGTGACCACGCACGAAAAACCAAAGAACGGCCATCGCAAGGATCAGTCCTGCAACGGCGGCGGCGCTATTGCGGATCTGTGCCTGCCGCATATCCTGCGCGACGATCTCGCCTGAAGTGACGGCAACCTGCTGCAACTGGTCAGCCACCGTCGCGGCCTCTTCGCCCAGCCGAATGGCGGCATCCTGAAGCTCTTTTTTCAGCGCGTCGATCCCAAGTTCGCTCAACAGGATGCCGCGCTGCAGATCGAACAGGGTGACGTCATCCTCAGTGACGGACTGCAATTCAGCCAAAATGCGCTCGGCCTGCTGTAACCGCCCCGGATCGCGGATGGCGGCGATGCGGCGCGAGACCACGGCCAACTCGGGCAGGAACGCAGCCTCAACCGCTTCCAGTTCCTCAACGGTCGCGGCCTCTTCAATGCGGTTGATCAAAAGCCCAACCTCTGCCGCCCGCGAGCGCAGTTCGAACATCAGGCCAAGCTGGAACAAATCAACTTCCAGCAGTTTATCCAAAGCTTCGACCGTGCCTGCCCCTTCCAGCCCGGCATTTGTGCCACCGTAGAGGCTTGAGATAACAGCCGTGGTCCCCATTTCGGCATTCGCGACCAGCGTGTCGGCCATATCAAGCAATATGTTCGCAGCCTCAAGGTTCCGCGCGACATGGCCACGGAACACTTCGCGTTTGGTGATCCGCTGCGCCACCAGATCGTCCAGCATCGCCAACGCGGTTTCAACCTGTGAAATGGTTTCGCGCAGATCCACGATACGGGCGCCCTCGTTGCCCTCAAGGCGTTCAAGACGGGTTGCGAGGGCTTCGACCTGTTGGAGCAGATCACCCGCCAGCGCCTCACGGCTGGACTGATTATCCACGTCGGCCAGCCGGGGAACAAGCGCCACGATACTGGTGCTTTCCTCGGCAATGCCGCGCACATCGGTGATCGCCGGGATCGTCTGACGGATCACGTCGGACTGCTTTCTGACAAGGTCGCGCAGCTCGATCAGCCCAAGAAAGCCAGCCAAAGTCGGCAGCCCCGCGATCAGAACGAAGGCGAACAGCAGCTTTCCCCGCAATCCCGCTTGTTTCAACACGTCATTGTTCCGAAAGCTGTCCCATCCACCAAAGCGTTGGCATGCTGTCTGAAACAGTTGATTCACGCCCACATTGCTGCAAACATAACACTCATGCGTTGGGTCTGTGTTCTTTTTCTTATCGCGGCCCCCTTGGCGGCCGCAGGGTCTCCTTGGCAGGTGCAGGTTCCTCAGGCACCTTTCAACTACGAGGGGCCACGCGATATCGTGAGCTACACACCGCTCCAGACCGCACAGCAGGATTGGTCCCTATGTGTGGCCTATCCTCATCTGAAGGATGCCTATTGGCTGAGCGTCAATCACGGCATGGTCGAAGAAGCCCGCAGGCTGGGCGTGTCCTTCAAGCTTGTTGAGGCTGGCGGCTATCCCAATCTTGAGCGTCAGCGACAACAGGTCATTGCCTGCGTGGCCGAAGGGGTGGATGCGCTCATTCTGGGAACGGTCGCCTATGACGCGCTGACCGATACGATCTTGCAGATTGCCCAAGATACGCCGGTCATCGCAGCCGTCAACGACATCGCTGATCCCGGCATCACCGCAAAGGTGGGCGTGTCATGGGTTGAAATGGGCGCCGCGGCTGGCCGTGTCATCGCTGAGCGCCACCCCAAAGGCAGCCCACCGGTGCAGGTGGCATGGTTTCCGGGCCCGAAAGGGGCCGGTTGGGTGGAATTCGTCGAACGCGGTTTTCACGCGGCGATGGCCGCCAGTTCAGCCACAGTCGCCGTGACGAAATATGGCGATACGGGCCGGACAAATCAGGTTTTGCTGATCGAGCAAGCTTTGCAAGAGTTTCCCGATCTCGACTATATCGTCGGATCCGCGCCAACAGCCGAAGCTGCAGTATCTTTGCTTCGGACCCGCGGTCTGGAAGGGCGGGTTCAGATCGTGTCCGACTACATGACCCATGCGGTCTATCGCGGGATATACCGACAAAAGATCCTCGCAGCACCTACTGATTTCCCGGTTCTACAAGGCCGACTTGCCGTGGAATTCGCCGTGCGCGCGATAGAAGGCAGCCTTATTCATCGGCAGGCTGGCCCGGTCATATTCCAGGTCGTGGAAGGCCAGATCACCGAGGATCAATTGTCCGAAACCCTTGCGCCAGCCAGTTTCATCCCGGTTTTCGAATTCTCCCCAGATCCCTGATCAAAGATGAGCCGCTGAGAGCGCCCGCTACGTCGCGGGCCGCCTGCTGTCATCCGTTACTTTCGAAGCAAGACAGCGAAAACTGAACCAGGCAGGCGTCTAGGAAACCAAGGGCATATCAGACTGGAGTGGTCCCAGAAAACCGCACAGTCAGCTAAGGCGTATCCCGAACCTTTGAAGGGATACGAGAATGGCGAAACGCCGGAAGTTTACAGACCAATCTTAGGCCAAGGTGGCGTTGGAAGCGCTGCGTGGCGACAAGACCGTGCAAGAGATCGCGGCGAAGCATCAGGTGCATCCGAACCAAGTCAGCACATGGAAATGACAGGCGGTCGAGGAAATGGCCGACGTGTTCTCGCGTGGCGGCAAATCTGAGGGCCCAACCGAGGCGGAGGTCAAGGAATTGCACGCTAAGATCGGGAGGCTGGCGGTTGAGAACGATTTTTTGTCAGAAGGGCTGAAGCGGTGAGCCCGGAGAAGAAACGCGCGATGATCAAGCGGGACCACCCGCAGCACAGACACGCTGACGATGATGAAAGAAATCGACCGCGTGCTCACCAAATACCCGTTCTTCGGGTCACGCCAGATCGCAGCCTATCTGCGCCGGGAAGGCGTTGTTGTGGGCCGTCATCGCGTCACGCGATTGATGGCGAAGATGGAGCTGGAGGCAATCTACAAACGTCCCAGAACCAGCCAGCCGCACCCGCAGCATCCGGTCAATCCGTATTTGCTGAGAAAGATGCAGATCGACCGATCCAATCAGGTCTGGTGCGCCGATATAACCTTTGTGCCGGTCCGAAACGGGTTCCTCTATCTGGTCGCGATCATGGACTGGGCTACGCGCAAAGTGCTGAGCTGGCGGCTCAGCAACACGATGCATGCCGACTTCTGCGTCGAAGCGCTGAACGAGGCCATTGCCAAACACGGCCCACCCGAGATCATGAATACGGACCAAGGCAGCCAGTTCACCGGATCGGCCTGGATCACGGCGCTGACCGAAGCCGGAGTGCGCATCTCGATGGATGGTCGCGGCAGATACTTGGACAACATCTTCATTGAACGGCTGTGGCGATCACTGAAGCAGGGGCGATCTATCTCGAAGAAATCAGCGACGGCTTCCAGGCCCAGAATGTCATCAAAAACTGAATGACATTCTACAACACGAGGCGGCCCCATTCCGCGCTTGATCCGCAGACGCCCGACGACGCATATTGGAACAGCTTGGACCAAGCGACACGCAGCATGAAACCCAAACCCGATACACCCTGGAAACGCTGCAAACCTGTCCGAAAGACTGGGACCACTTCGCTTGCACGCCACTTGACCCTCTGGCCCGACGGTGCGACGCTTGCGACAACGCCGGAGGCATCCGACGCTGTAGAGGCATCGGCAGAAACGTGACGCCGGGCAGAACGCGCCAGCGATCTCAAGATGAACGCTTAACGAAAGGCCAGCGAGAAGCATCGAACCGGATTTTTTGCAAGATTGGGGTCTGCTGATTGTCGCGAGTGGTGCCGTGGCATCAGTCATTTTATTCTGGATCTGGCAAAAATCGGCGCATGAAAGACAATTGCGTCGCATTCCGATAAGGGTCCACGTGAATGGCATACGCGGCAAATCAACGATAGTGCGGTATATCGCCGGGGCTTTGCGCGCGCATGGGATTGAAACGCTGGCAAAGACAACCGGCAGCGACACGCGCATCATCTATCCCGACGGCTCGGAAGAGCCTATCATACGGCGTGGCGCGCCCACGATCTTGGAGCAGATAAGCGTTCTTCGGCGTGCCAGACATAACAATCCAGGGGCCGTCGTCTTTGAGTGTATGGCACTTCGGCCGGAATATCAGGAGATATCAGAGCGGCGGATGATACGTGCCACGGACGGTATCATCGCGAATATTCGCCAAGACCACGTTGAACAATTGGGCGCGACACTGCCTGAAATCGCCGTTTCTCTTTGCGCAACCGCGCCTGCCAATGCACCACTTTACACTGCGGAGGATGATCCCGATCTTCTGGCCATCTTGGACCGCGCGGCCAAGGCGCAAGGCGGCTGGCTTGTTCCGGTCAGCGGGGATGAAATCACGCATGAAGAGATGCAGGGCTTCAGCCCGCTTGATTTCCCAGAAAATATTGCGCTGGCCCTGGCAATCGCCGATCGCCACGGGGTGCCGCGTGAGGTGGCCCTTGACGGTGTCCGGCAGGCCCGCCCCGACCCCGGGGCATCGAAGATCCACCGCCATGAGCTAGACGGAGGCAGATTGATCTGGATTGACCTGTTCGGCGTCAATGACGTGCAAAGCGCCGAGATGAATATCCGGATGATCATTGACTGGATCGGCGACGATGGCGAAGTGGTATTCTTGATAAACAACCGCGAAGACCGACAGTTTCGCAGTGTACAGTTCGCGGAAATGGCGGCGGATAACGCGGATGCCGCGAAAATCCTTGTTGTGGGCGAAACGGTTGGCAACTTGTCGCGCGAGATCGTCAACCGCAATCCCGAAACACGCATCGAAACGCCGCAAATCCCTCAAGCGGCAACGCCGCAGGATATCGCCACCTTGGCAAATGCGACGGCTACGGACCCCTTGGTGATCGTTGGATTGGCGAATATTCACACCGAGGACGCAAGCCGCCTGAGACGCGCGCTGGAAAAAACGCAAACCGAATGGGCACCAAGTGCAGCTGCGCGAAGGTCCGTCGCATGACAGCGCAATATTATCACCCGGAACTTATCCGCTTCGCCTTCGTTCTGGGCATCGTTGTGTCGATCCTGTTCTATGAGCGGTTTCAACTGACCACTGGCGGCATCGCGGCCCCTGGATATCTGGCTTTCGCGTTGTTCGATCCGCTTATTTTGCCCGGGGTGTTCATGGTGGCCCTTGCCACCCACGCAATCGTGCATCTCGGATTGGCGCGGCGCATTTTGCTTCCAACAGCGGCACAGTTCAGCCTTTTGATCCTTGTCTCGGCATTGCTGCATTTCCTGCTTGATCTGCTGCTTGTTAGCTATGCGGGGATCAACCCCAGTGCACAATTGTTGCGCGGGATCGGCTATATCATCCCCGGCCTTGTGGCGCATGATTTTGCCCGCCACGGCATCGCGCGAACGATCGGGAGCGTATCGGTAACAAGTCTTGTCGTGGCAACGGCGTTAGTCGCGGTGCTGATGGTTTTGCCCGAGACTGGGCGACTACGAACCAGCCCTGTTGCGGATACGATCACGGTCGCGCTGCCCTATATG
>DATFJQ010000196.1:0-9744 GCA_035269125.1 Roseovarius sp. | reverse complement strand
CGCGAAACGCCACCCGGCCCTCGACACGCATCACCGCTTCGCCCTGCACATAGGCATCGGCTGGCAGGGCCGTCCAATCGGCGGTGGCCTGAATGGCCCGCTCAATCGCGCTGTCCACGGGTTCGCGTTGCAGGGCCTCGGCCTCGCTCAGGCCACGCCACCGCGGCTCGGTCGCAAGGATAATCTCGCCCTCGCTGTTCGTGACCAACACCGCATCGGAAATGCCCGCCCAAGCCCGTTCATATTTGCCCAGATCAACCTCGACCAGAATGACGCCGACAACCTGATTTTGGCTGTCGACGCGCCGGGAATAGAAGAACCGAAAACGGCCAGTTTCGTCGCGCAGCACCTTGAAAACAGTATCTTTCGAGCGTAGCGCATCCACGTAATACGGCGCTTGCCGGTGGGATTGCCCCAGCGAATTGCGATCGGTCGAGGCGACCGTGCGCCCGTCGCGATCAAGCAAGGTCAAAGACGCCGCGCCGATCTCGTCCACGAATGAAATCAAACGCTGCGTCGACTGGGTGTAGTCGCCTGTATTCAGTGCAGAAATCAGCGCCGGGTCACGCGCCAGAAGCTGCGGAACGATTGCATTCTGGCGCAATTCGCTCAGCAGGTTGCCGCTATACAGCACCAGCCGCAATTCGGCCCGGTTGCGGGTGGTCTCGGTAAATCTGTCGGTCAGCAAGCGGTTGGTGACGACAACCACAGCCACCGCCACCACAACCAGAAACACAAACGCCAGCCGCGCCCGCCAACTGGTGGTGCGGCCGCGCTTCAAGTTAAGGTGGCCCGAAGGGTTGCTCATACAGTCAGATTACGCCGCCGCGCCCACTGGCTCAAGCACTCACGCGTTGGCCAGCTGTGCGACAAGGCTGTCGAACATCGGCGCCCCTTGAGTGCCGCCGTGCAACGGCTCGGCCATACGTTCGGGATGCGGCATCATACCAAGCACACGACGGTTGGACGACAGAACGCCCGCGATGTCATCCGCCGATCCATTGGGATTGTCGACGTATGTAAAGGCAACCCGCGCATCCCCGTGCAGACGCTTCAATGTCTCGGGGTCGGCGTAGTAATTGCCGTCATGATGCGCGATCGGCACAGTGATAATCTCCCCCGCGTCATATCCGGCGGTAAACGGGCTGTCTGCCGTGTCGATCCGCAGATCAACCGGCTTGCAGATATATTTCAGGTTGGCATTGCGCAGCAAAACACCGGGCAACAGGCCGGTTTCCGTCAGCACCTGAAACCCGTTGCAGATGCCCAGAACGTAGCCGCCCTTTTCGGCATGGGCCACGACCGACCGGCAAATCGGTGAATTGGCGGCAATCGCGCCGCAGCGCAGGTAATCGCCAAAGGAAAACCCGCCGGGCACACCGATGATGTCCACCCCGTCGGGCAAGGCCGTATCCTTGTGCCAGACCATCGAAACCTTGGCCCCTGCCCGTTCAAAAGCCACCGCAAGGTCACGGTCACAGTTCGAGCCGGGGAAAACGATAACAGCCGCGTGCATCAGGCGATCTCCACGCTGTAGCTTTCGATGACGGTGTTTGCCAAAAGCTTGTCACACATTTCGGTGACAGTGGCGCGGGCCGTGTCGACGTCGGTCTCGGCCAATTCCAGCTCGATCACCTTACCTTGCCGAACCCCTTCGACCCCGTCGAACCCCAACTGGCCAAGCGCATGGCGCACGGCCTCGCCCTGCGGGTCCAGAACGCCAGATTTCAGCATGACGTGAACGCGTGCTTTCATGAGTGTTTTCCCGTTCGTTTCAAGCGGCGCTCTGGCCGCGGTCATCATGGTTGCAGTCAGTTGATCAGCGTGGGCCGCGCCATCGGCGTGGCGCCTTTCGGCATCACGCCAAGCCGCTTGGCAACCTCGGTATAGGCGTCAGTCAGACTGCCCAAATCGCGGCGGAATACATCCTTGTCCAGCTTCTGACCGGTCTCGATGTCCCAAAGGCGGCAACTGTCGGGGCTGATCTCATCGGCCACGATCAGCCGCTGGTAATCCCCATCGTAAACGCGCCCGATCTCGATCTTGAAATCGACCAGCTTGATCCCGACGCCATACATCACGCCCGACAGAAAATCGTTGACGCGCAGCGCAAGGCTAAGGATGTCATCCATGTCCTGCTGGCTGGCCCAGCCAAAGGCAGCGATATGTTCCTCGGTGACCAGCGGATCGCCCAGCTTGTCATCTTTCAGGCAATATTCCACCACCGGGCGGGGCAGTTGAACACCCTCTTCGATGCCCAGACGTTTGGCCATGCTGCCAGCGGCATAATTCCGCACGATCACTTCAAGCGGAACAATTTCACATGCGCGCACAAGCTGTTCGCGCATGTTAAGCCGCTTCATGAAGTGATTGGGAATGCCGACATTCGTCAGACCATTCATGAAATATTCCGACAAGATGTTGTTCAGAACGCCCTTGCCCTCAATCACATCTTTTTTCTCGGCATTAAAGGCCGTGGCGTCATCTTTGAAATACTGCACGATGGTGCCCGGTTCAGGGCCTTCATACAGAGTTTTCGCCTTGCCTTCGTAAATCTTTTTGCGCCGCGCCATGCAGCCTCCGTCGCTCGACCGGGGCCAAATCCCCAAAAGTCGTGATGCCCTCATAGATCATGCCCCCGATTGTCGCAAGATCACGTTGGGGCCTTGCTCTTGGGCGCGCAGAGTTGCATATCATGTGTAACTGCAACGTATGCTGAGGGGACAGGCCCAATGACCACCTTCGACGACCGCGAAAGCGCATTCGAAAACAAATTCGCCCATGACGAGGAAATGAAGTTCCGTGCCGAAGCGCGCTGCAACAAGTTGCTGGGCCTCTGGGCCGCCGAATTGTTGGGCAAAACCGGCGACGACGCGCAAGCCTACGCCAAAGAAGTCGTGATCGCGGATTTCGAAGAAGCCGGCCACGAGGACGTTGTGCGCAAGGTTGCCGCCGATCTGGGCGATCTGGCCGATGCAGATACCATTCGCGGCAAGATGGCCGAATTGCTGCGCGTCGCCAAAGAGCAGCTGATCAAAGAATCCTGATCGCTGCGTGCAACGTCAAAACGGGCGTGCCTGTTCGGGCGCGCCTTTTTTGTTGCCTCAACCGATGCTGAATCGGAAAACCATTCACATACCAGTTGAGTATTATGAGTTTGCGCCCATTTGTGATCCGTGTCACATCCACGCGGTATTGCCCAAGGAGATATCATGACGAACGCCCTGTCCAAACTGCTTCAAACGCGCGACTGGCTGTTGGCCGATGGCGCGACCGGGACCAACCTGTTCAACATGGGTCTTGAATCGGGCGATGCCCCCGAGTTGTGGAACGACAGCCATCCCGACCGGATCACCACGCTTTACACGCTGGCGGTCGATGCGGGCAGTGATATCTTCTTGACCAATTCCTTTGGCGGCAATGCCGCCCGCCTGAAACTGCACGGCGAAGAGAAACGCGCCCGCGAATTGTCGCGCATTTCCGCAGAAATCGGGCGCGACGTGGCCGATAAACGTGATCGCCCCATCGTGGTCGCCGGGTCGGTCGGGCCGACAGGTGAAATCATGGCCCCGATGGGTGCGCTGACCCATGACCTGGCCGTCGAGATTTTCCACGAACAAGCCGATGGCTTGAAAGAAGGCGGCGCCGATGTTTTGTGGCTGGAAACCATTTCAGCGCCCGAAGAATACGCCGCCGCCGCCGAGGCGTTCAAACTGGCCGACATGCCGTGGTGCGGCACGATGAGCTTTGACACGGCTGGCCGCACGATGATGGGCCTCACCTCGGCTGACATGGTCGGCATGGTCGATGGCCTGTCCAACACGCCGCTGGCTTTTGGGGCCAATTGCGGCGTCGGGGCGTCTGATCTGCTGCGGACGGTTCTGGGATTTGCGGCGCAAGGCACAGAACGCCCGATCATCGCCAAGGGCAACGCGGGCATTCCCAAATATGTCGATGGCCATATCCATTATGATGGCACGCCTGACCTGATGGCCGACTATGCCGTTCTGGCCCGCGATTGCGGGGCCACGATCATTGGTGGGTGTTGCGGCACAACGCCTGAACATCTTGAAAAGATGCACGAAGCGCTGTCGACACGGCCACGCTCTGAAACCCGCCCGACCCTGGATCAGATCACCGAGGCGCTTGGCGCGCTGTCCTCCGCCGCCGACGGCACCGGCGAGGATGCCAACAGCGGACCACAAAAGCGCCGCACGCGCCGCCGCCGCGACTAAACGCACAGCACCGACTTTTGTGTCTTGCAGCCTCCCCTTGCTGGGCGGGGCTTTGTGGTGTGGCGGGCCTTGGTTGCGTGCTGGAAAATGCAGCAACCCCATATAGATCATGCAAGTTTTTCAGCAGCCATTTACGCAAATGCATTCTATAAGTCGGTAGAGGTTCGGCCAATGTCGCAATTCGCAAAGTGCCAGTGCGACAAATTGACGAAAGCTGACTGAAACATAACGCGCGCATGCGCCCATGATCCGGGAACACTGCAATGTCCGACGAAGAAGACATCATCCTGTCCGAGTTGAGCGACGAAGAACTTGTCGAACAGATGTGGGACGACCTTTACGATGGCCTCAAAGAGGAAATCGAGGAAGGCGTCAACATTCTGCTGGAACGCGGATGGGCCCCCTACAAGATCCTGACCGAAGCCTTGGTTGGCGGCATGACCGTTGTCGGCAAAGACTTCCGCGATGGGATCTTGTTCGTCCCCGAAGTGCTGCTGGCCGCCAACGCCATGAAGGGCGGCATGTTCATCCTCAAGCCGCTTTTGGCCTCAACCGGTGCGCCGCGCATGGGCTCGATGGTCATCGGCACGGTCAAGGGCGACATCCACGATATCGGCAAAAACCTTGTGTCTATGATGATGGAAGGCGCGGGCTTCGAGGTTGTCGATATCGGAATCAACAATCCGGTTGAAAACTACCTTGAGGCCTTGGAAGAACACAAGCCTGACATCCTCGGCATGTCTGCCCTGCTGACCACCACCATGCCCTATATGAAGGTTGTGATCGACACGATGGTCGAACAAGGTATTCGCGACGACTATGTCGTGCTTGTCGGCGGCGCGCCTTTGAACGAAGAGTTCGGCAAAGCCATCGGCGCTGATGCCTATTGCCGTGACGCGGCCGTTGCGGTGGAAACCGCCAAGGATTACGTCAAGCGCAAGCACAACCAAGGCGTAACAGCTTAAAACCGGGCGTGTGGCCCACGTTTAACAACGGCCCGCCTGAGTGCGGGCCGTTTGCGTTTGCCCCGCCACCGCGCAAGGACTCACCATGACCGACCTGCCCAGTGACACAACATTGACCGAAACCGGGCTGGATTTACGCGGCACGGAAAACCGCCTTCTGCTGATCGCATGCGGCGCCTTGGCGCGTGAAGTTCTGGCGCTGATCAAGGCCAATGGCTGGGACCACATCGACTTGCAATGCCTGCCAGCCAAACTGCACCTTTACCCCGATCAAATTGTCACCGAGGTTGAACGCGCCGTCATACGCAACCAAACCAGTTACAGCCGCATCTTTGTGGTCTACGCCGATTGCGGCACCGGCGGACAGCTACAGGCCAAATGCAAACAGCTCGGCGTCGAAATGATCGAAGGCCCGCATTGCTACTCGTTTTTCGAGGGCAACGCCGCCTTCGCCGCCCGCGCCGAGGATGAAATCACCGCCTTTTACCTGACCGATTTTCTGGTCAAGCAATTCGATGCGTTTGTCTGGAAACCCATGGGGCTCGACCGGCATCCCGAATTGCGCGATATGCTGTTCGGCAATTACACCAAATTGATCTATCAAGCCCAAACCGATGATCCGGTCCTTGTCGACAAGGCGCGCGCCTGTGCCGACAGGCTGGGGCTGGCCTTTGAACACCGCTTCACCGGCTACGGCGATCTTGAACAGGCCCTGCAAAATCAGGCCCAAAAAGCCTGACCCCCTTCTTTTGTTCACAAATATCCCGGGGAGTTTGAGGGGCAGCGCCCCTCATCCCTTGAAACCTGTGCGGCGCAGCCGCTCATTTCGGTCAGGCGGCCTCGGACGCCACAAGGCGGATCCGCTCGATCATCGCCCGCAGCCCGTTTGATCGCTGCGCCGACAGATGATCGTTCAGGCCAAGCCGCGCCAGTTCGGCCGGCGCATCGACCTGCCCCACCTGCGAAACCGGCACGCCGCTATACAGCGCCCGCAAGACCGCGATCAATCCGCGCACGATCATCGCGTCGCTATCGCCCTCAAAGTCGAACTGCCCACCCGCGATGGTCGGGTGCAGCCAGACCTGACTGGCACAGCCATCCACCTTGGTGGCTGGCACCTTCAAGGCGTCATCCAGCGGGTCCATCGCCCGTCCACGGTCAATGACATAGCGATAGCGATCTTCCCAATCGTCCAGAAATTCGAAATCGGCGACAATATCTTCAAAGGCTTCGGTGGCCATCATATGCTCCTACTGCTTTGATATTCAGGTAGGCGGGCAAGATGCGAAGGTCCAGACCTCGCTTGCACCTTTTCAACGCGGTTGTGATAAGGTAGTCGGAAAGAAAGCAAAAGGGGCGTTCCAATGCGGAAAACAGTTGCGGGTCTTGTGGTTCTGTCGCTCACGCTTGCCGGATGCAGCGGCTGGCGCGACTCGCGGGTCAATCCGGGCAATTGGTTCGGCAACAGCCGCGCCGAAGCGCGAAGCCAAACCGACACCGCGGCCCAGACCAATCCCCTGATCCCCGAAGAAACAAGCATTTTTCAGCGCAACCAGAAAGAAGAGGTTTATCGCGGCACCCCGGTCGATCAGATCGTCGATCTGGCAATCGAGCGCACATCATCGGGCGCAATCGTCAAGGCGACGGGCCAAACGCTTCAGCAAAACGCCTATGACGTGCGGCTGACCTCTGATACCGAAGGTGACCCTGTCGATGGTGTGTTGACCCTTGAAATGAAGGCATTGCAGCCCACCGGCAGCCCGCAAGGGCCGGAACGGGTGCGGCGCGTCACAGCGGGGTATTTCCTCAGCAATCAGGATCTG
Source organism: Roseovarius sp. (assembly GCA_035269125.1). Classification (GTDB taxonomy): domain Bacteria; phylum Pseudomonadota; class Alphaproteobacteria; order Rhodobacterales; family Rhodobacteraceae; genus Roseovarius. Next base: position 2,721 of record DATFJQ010000196.1, on the reverse strand, counting down.
GACCAGGTGCGCACGATCCGCGTTTTGGCCGAAAGAAACGCCCGCTCCTCCAGCCGCTAGAATGCCTCTGCGTCGGGTCACAGCCCGGTTTTGACCTTACAGCTCGACAGTGCGGATATCACCGCCTTTGGCCGCCAGTGCGATTTTACCATCGCACAGCCGTAAGGCATCCAGACCAAAGACATCGTGCCGCCAGCCGCCCAATGCGGGCACATTGCGGTCTCCACTGGCCAAGGCATCCAGATCGGCCGCACTGGCAATCAGCTTGGACGCCACGCCGAAAGATTCGCTTTTGGCTTTCAGCAAGACGCGCAGCAGGTCTGCCAAGGCCGGGTTCACCTTCATATTGCTGCGCGACGTGTCGACCTTGGGCAGGTCATCCGATGGGCAATTCAGACCCTCTTGCACGGCTTTCAGGATACCATCGGCAATATCGCCCTTACGCGCCTCGCGCAGCAGCAGGCGCGACCGGCCCAGATCTTGCAGCGTGGCCGGCTTGGTCGAGGCCAGTTCAACCAAGGCATCATCCTTGTAAACCCGGCTGCGCGGAATATCGCGGGCCTGCGCATAGCTTTCGCGAAACTTTGCCAATTCGCGCACGATGGCCAGAAACCGCCCCGAGGCGTTGCGCGTCTTGACTCGTTTCCACGCCTCTTCGGGTTTGACGATATAGGTGTCCGGCGCAGTCAGCGTGCGCAGCTCTTCTGTCACCCAGTGTTCACGCCCGGTTTCTTTCAACTTGGCGGCCAAGAATTCGTAAATGTCGCGCAAATGGGTGACATCCGCCAAGGCATAGGTTTTCTGCGCCTCGGTCAGCGGGCGGCGCGACCAGTCGGTAAAGCGCGAAGTCTTGTCCAGCGGCTGCCGGGCAATCTTGCGCACCAGCGTTTCATACCCCACCTGCTCGCCAAAGCCGCAGACCATCGCTGCCACTTGGGTATCGAACAAGGGCTCAGGGATCACGCCCGCATCGACAAAGAAAATCTCAAGGTCTTGCCGGGCCGCGTGGAACACCTTGACGACGGATTGATCGCGAAACAGCGTATATAGCGGATCGAGCGACAGGCCGCCTTCCAGTGGGTCAACCAAAACGGCATCCTCTGGCCCGTCGCCGGGCACCGCCAACTGGATCAGGCACAGTTTCGAAAAATACGTGCGTTCACGTAGAAATTCAGTATCGACGGTCACGTAGTCAAAGCTTTGGGCGCGCTGACAAAAGGCGTCAAGATCTTGGGTTGTCGTGATGGTTTTCATGAATGGCTTTTCTACAGGTTTCGTATGCTCATTTTGTCTTGGTATGGGCGAAATGGCGTTTGGATGCAAATAACTAGCCGGGTCAGGGCAGGATGACGGGCCGCCTGTCACCTTCGGCAAAGCGCCGCAAAACCGCCGGGTACAGGCGGTGTTCTTGCTCAAGCACGCGGTTGGCCAAGCTGTCGGGCGTGTCGTCGGGCAAGACCGGCACCCGCGCCTGCCCCAGAACCGGGCCGTCATCCAGTGCCGGGGTCACCTCGTGCACGGTGCAGCCTGCCTCGGTGTCTTGGGCCTCGATCGCACGGGCATGGGTCTTCAAGCCTTTGTATTTGGGCAACAGCGACGGGTGAATATTCAAAATCCGCCCCTGCCAGTTTTGCACGAACCCTTCGGTCAAAACCCGCATGAACCCGGCCAAGCAGATGATATCGGGCTCATGTGCCGCAAGCGTGTCTTGCAAAGCCGCCTCAAAGGCCGGTCGATCCCCTTTGAACGGCCTGTGATCCACCACTGCCGTGGGAACCCCGCGCGCGCGCGCCCTGTCCAACCCGCCCGCCGCCGGATCGTTTGCCAGCACCAAAACGGGCCGCGCCGGGTGGTCGCCCTGCATACTGTCCAGCAGCGAGACCATGTTGGACCCGCCCCCAGAAATCAGAATGGCCACCCGTTTGCTCACGCAAGCGACCCCGAATAGGCAACCCCCTGCCCGGCCACTACATGGCCCAATCGGCAAACGGTTTCACCTTCGGCCTCAAGCAGCGCCTGCACATCGTCGGCACGGTCTGCGTCCACCGACAGGATCATACCGATCCCACAGTTAAAGGTTTTCAGCATCTCAGCCGCATCCATGCCGCCCTGTTCGCGTAGCCAGCCAAAGACCGGCGGCAAATCCCAAGCGTCAAGGTCCACCTTGGCGCCCATGTCCTCTGGCAAAACGCGCGGCAAGTTTTCGGTCAGGCCACCGCCGGTGATATGGGCCAGTGCATGCACACCGCCCGCGCGCACCGCCGCCAGCGATTGGCGCACATAAAGCCGCGTGGGCGTCAGAAGGGCGGCCCCAAGCGTGCCTTCGGCCCACGGGCAATCGGCCTGCCAATCAAGGCCCGACATCTCGACCAGCTTGCGCACAAGGCTATAGCCGTTGGAATGCACACCGTCGCTCGCCAGCCCCAGCAGAACGTCACCTTCGGCCACGCCCACGGGCAGGTCCGCGCCGCGTTCCATCGCGCCCACGGCAAAGCCTGCCAGATCGAAATCCCCGTCGGGATACATGCCCGGCATCTCGGCGGTTTCGCCGCCGATCAGGGCACAGCCCGCGCGCACGCAGCCCTCGGCGATGCCTTCAATGATGCGGGCCGCGGTGTCGGTGTCCAGCTTGCCGGTGGCAAAGTAATCCAGAAAAAACAGCGGCTCGGCCCCTTGGCATACCAGATCGTTCACGCACATCGCCACAAGGTCGATGCCCAC
>DATFJQ010000195.1:0-5185 GCA_035269125.1 Roseovarius sp. | reverse complement strand
TGGCGGAGGAGGTGGGATTCGAACCCACGGTACGCTTTCACGCACGCCGGTTTTCAAGACCGGTGCATTCGACCACTCTGCCACTCCTCCGGTTTGTCTCTCCTACAGCGCCTTTTCCGATTCTGGAAGACACTGAAATCTGGGGATTTCCGCCGAAACGTTCTTGGGTGCTTTTCTTGCACACTGCAACACGCTAGACTGCGCCGAATTGGCGTTGGGCCATTGATGTTTAACAACGCCGGATCAACCGGCAAGCAGTGTGCGGAAACGCGGTGACAGGCAAAGGGCTCTTACATGGTGCAGCATATCATGGGCGGTAGGCAGCGGTGGCATGGCTTGGCCGCTTTGGCGATATCGGCATTGGCGCTGACCGGGTGTCAGGACGCCGGGCAGTTCAACCTTTTCAAGCCCAAGCCCGCCTCGCAAGATGGGGGCGAAGCGGACGCGACCGAGACGTCGGTCAAGCTGGTCGAGCGTGATGTCGAAGCGCCTGACGTGTTCCAAGTCACAGATATGGGGCTTTGGGATGGGCGTCCGTCGCTGGGCGGGGTGTGGGTGGCCCACCCTGACGTGAAAGAGCCCGAGCGGGTGATCATCCGCAACACCAGCAATTCCAAGTTTGTCATCGGGGCCTTGTTCCGGCGCGAGCGAGAAAACCCCGGCCCGGTCTTGCAGGTGTCGTCGGATGCGGCGGCTGCGCTGGGCATGTTGGCGGGTGCGCCTTCGCAGCTCAATGTTACAGCCCTGCGCCGCGAAGAGGCCCAAGTGCCCGACCCGGAGGCAGCATCCGCTGCTCCCGCAGCCGTCGATGCGCCCTCTGACGTTGAGACGTCGGCGCTTGATCCCGTAGCTGGTGCCGCCGCGGCGATCGACGCCGTGCCGGATGCCGCCGCAAGCGCCGCCGCACCTGACGCAGCGCCGCGCCCGGTGGCTGCGCCTGCGCCGAAACCGCGTGCTTCATCGTTGGACAAACCCTTTATCCAGATCGGCATTTTCAGCGTCGAACAGAACGCCAAAAATACAGCGACGGCCATGCGTCAGAACGGTATGGTGCCGACGGTCAAGAAACAAACCTCGCAGGGCAAGACGTTTTGGCGTGTCATTGTCGGCCCGGCCACCAACACATCCGAGCGCGGCACGTTGCTGAAAAAAATCAAGGGTGTCGGGTTTGACGATGCCTATCCCGTGACCAACTAAGTTCGGAGGGTGAAACCCGCCATGACCCGAGTGCTTGTTTCGATTACGGCCGTGCTGCTTTTGCTTTCGCCACTCTTCACGGCGGGAGCATCGGCCTTTGAGACGCGTGCCAAGGCGGCATATGTCATGGATACGACCACCGGAACGGTGCTGCTGAACCAAAATGCGGATCAGCCGCTGCCGCCTGCGTCCATGTCCAAACTTATGACGCTTTACGTCACATTCGAAGCGATCCGCGATGGCCGTTTGTCGCTGGACGAACGGTTGCCGGTGTCGCGGCACGCCATGAGTTTTGGCGGCTCGACCATGTTTCTTGACACAACCGACCGGGTGCGCGTCGAAGATCTGTTGCGCGGCATCATCGTGCTGTCGGGCAATGACGCCTGCGTCGTGTTGGCCGAGGCGCTCAGCCCGGATGGCACAGAGGCCGGGTTTGCCCGCTACATGACGCGCCGCGCGCAAGAAATGGGGATGACCAATTCCACATTCGTCAACGCCAGTGGCTGGCCGGCTGCGGGCCACCGGATGAGTATGCGCGACCTTGCCTTGCTGGCCAGCCGACTGATCAAGGATTTCCCCGGCTTTTACCCGATGTTCGCTGAAACCGAGTTTGCCTTTGACGGGCGTGCCCCGTCGAACACCCAAAACCGCAACCCGTTGCTGCGCCTCGGAATGGGTGCGGATGGCCTGAAAACCGGCCACACCCAAGAGGCGGGCTATGGGCTTGTGGGGTCGGCCAAACAGGGGGATCGGCGTGTGGTCTTTGTGATTTCGGGGCTGGACACGGCGCAGGCCCGCGCCGAAGAGGCGCAATCCATCGTCAACTGGGCGTTTCGGCAATTCGTTGAAAAAGAAGTTCTGAAAGCGGGCACCGAAGTGGCGCGCGCCGATGTCTGGATGGGCGATGCGCCAAGTGTCGGCCTGACTCCGCAAAACGATGTCACCACGCTTTTGCCGGTGCTTGGCAGCGATGATCTGGAGGCCGAAGTCGTGTATCAAGGCCCGGTCCGCGCCCCGGTGGCCAAAGGCGACAGGCTGGGCGAACTGGTGTTCGCGCCCGATGGCCTGCCAGAAACCCGTGTGCCATTGGTGGCTGCCCAAGACGTGCCCAAAGGCGGCTTTGTCGCGCGCTTGCGCACTGTGTCGGGGCTGTTGCTGACCCGGCTCAAACAGGGGCCCGAGGGCGCGCTTTGACCAAACGCGGCTATTTCGTCAGCTTCGAAGGCATCGACGGGTCGGGCAAATCCACGCAGGCGCGGCTGCTGTCTGATCATCTGCGCGCCACTGGCCGCGATGTGGTGCTGACCCGCGAGCCGGGCGGCAGCCCCGGCGCTGAGGAAATTCGCAAACTGGTGCTGGAAGGCGCGACCGACCGCTGGTCGCCCGAAACCGAGCTGTTGCTGTTCACCGCCGCGCGCCGCGATCATCTGGAACGCACGGTCAATCCGGCGCTTGAGGCGGGGCAGGTGGTGATCTGTGATCGTTTTGCCGACAGCACACGGCTCTATCAGGGGCTGGCGCGGGCCGATCTGCGGGTTTTGGTGGATCAATTGCATGATTTGGTCATCGGGCAAGAGCCCGACCTGACCGTCCTGATCGACATGGACCCTGAAACAGGCCTGTCGCGCGCGCTTGCGCGGGGCGATGGCGAGGATCGGTTCGAATCTTTTGGTGGCGACATGCAGCGCCGGTTGCGGCAGGGGTTTTTGAACCTTGCGGGTGAATTTCCCGACCGGTTCGTTGTCATCGACGGCAACCGCCCGGTCGAAGATGTGTTTGCCGACACGCGCGCCATCGTCAAGGCGCACCTGCCATGAGCGACGCAAACGCCCCGCTTCCAGACCGGATCGAAGGTGCCCCGCACCCGCGCGAAACACCGCGACTGATCGGGCAGGGGGCGGCAGAGCAGGCGTTTCTTGAGGCCTATAATTCAGGCCGACTGCATCACGGCTGGTTGATCACCGGGCCGCGTGGCGTGGGCAAGGCGACACTGGCATGGTCCATTGCGCGGTTTTTGCTGGCCACGCCTGAGGCTGAGGCGGGCGGCTTGTTCGGCGACACGCCCATGCCCGACAGTCTGGATGTGCCGCCCGATCATCCGGTGGCCCGGCGTCTTTTGGCGGGCTCGGATCCGGGGCTCTATCTGGTGCGCCGGTGGGGCGCGGGCACCACGGATCGCGACCGTGAAAAAGCCTTTGAAGAGGGGCGGTTTTCCCAAGATATCCGGGTCAGCGAAATCCGCGGCCTGTCCAGTTTCATTCACCTGAGTTCCGCCGAGGGTGGGCGTCGGGTGGTGATCGTGGATGCCGCCGACGAGATGAACACGCAAGCCGCCAACGCGCTGCTGAAAATGCTGGAAGAGCCGCCCGCGCGCACGGTGTTGTTGTTGGTCAGCCATCAGCCCTCGGGCCTGTTGCCAACGATCCGGTCGCGCTGTCGCGAATTGCGGCTTGCACCTTTGTCGCCGCCGGACATTGCGCAGGCCTTGGCGCAGGCGGGGATTGATCCCGGCGAGGACGCCGCGGCACTGGCCGAACTGTCCGCCGGATCGGTGGGCGAGGCGGTGCGCCTGATCAATCTGGGCGGCGTGAAGATGTATCGCGAGATTGTGGGTATCGTCGGCAGTGTGCCACGCCTTGATCGCCCCCGCGCCCTGAAACTGGCAGAGGCCGCCGCCACCCGTGGGGCCGAGGGCAAGCTGGATCTGTTGCTGGGCCTGACCGATTTGTTCCTTGCGCGAATGGCGCGCGGTGGTGCGCTTGGTCCTCCGCCCGAGGCGGTGCCGGGCGAGGCCGAAGTGATCGCCCGATTGGCCCCCGACGCAAGGCGTGGCCGGGCATGGGCCGATTGCGCGCAAGCCATCGGCGCGCGCGCGCGACACGGGCGGGCTGTGAACCTTGACCCTGCCGCGCTGGTCCTAGATACCGTGTTCAAGATTCAGCAAACCGCAGCGGGCTGACCGGCCCCGCGCAAAGGGCAGATATGACGGACACGATCCAGATCACCGACAGCCATTGCCACCTTGATTTCCCCGATTTCGATGCCGAACGCGATCACATCATCGCCCGCGCAGTCGAGGCCGGGGTGACCCGTATGGTCACGATCTGCACCAAGTTGCGGCTGGAGCCCCAAGTGCGCGCGATTGCCGAACAGTATGAGCCGGTATTTTATGCCGCCGGCACCCACCCGATGAGCGCGGCCGATGAGCCGCTGGCCACGGTGGATGAGTTGATAAAACTGGCGGACCACCCGAAATTTGTCGGGATCGGGGAAACCGGCCTTGATTATCATTACACCGCCGACAGCAAAGAGGTGCAGCAAGACAGCCTGCGCATCCACATCGCGGCGGCGCGCGAAACCGGGCTGCCGCTGATCATCCACGCCCGCGACGCCGACGAGGACATGGCCCGCATTCTGGCCGAAGAACATGCACACGGGGCCTATTCCTGTGTCATGCATTGCTTTTCGTCGGGGGCCGGTCTGGCGCGGGCGGCGTTGGATCTGGGGTTTTACCTGTCGATGTCGGGCATCGCGGCCTTTCCCAAATCGAGTGACTTGCGCGACATATTCGCCGCCGCCCCGGTGGACCGCATTCTAGTGGAAACCGACGCGCCCTATCTGGCCCCGCCACCCTATCGCGGCAAGCGGAACGAGCCTGCCTATACCGTGCACACCGCGCAAGTGGGGGCACAGGCCTTTGGGATGGACTGGCCCGATTTCGCGGCGCAAACGCAGGCCAATTTCGACCGCCTTTTTTGGAAAGCGGCGCGTTACGAAACGGCGGTGACTTGATGGGGGAACGGCGCTTTATCATTCTGGGCTGCGGATCGTCCGGGGGTGTGCCGCGTCTTGGCGGGCATTGGGGCGAGTGTGACCCGACCAACCCGCGCAACATGCGCCGGCGCTGCTCGATGCTGGTGGAACAAGACGGCCCAGAGGGCACAACACGGGTGCTGATCGACACATCGCCCGACTTGCGCGGGCAGCT
>DATFJQ010000194.1:0-3157 GCA_035269125.1 Roseovarius sp. | reverse complement strand
AGGAGAACCAACATGCCCAAGGACGGAGGCATCGGCGCCAGCAGCAAACGGCGCGAAGACGCCCGGTTTCTGACCGGGATCGGTAACTATACCGACGACATCAACCTGCACGGCCAAGTCTATGTGCATTTCCTGCGCTCTGACGTGGCGCATGGCAAGATCAACGGCATCGATACCAACGCGGCCGAATCCATGCCCGGCGTGATCCGTATCTTCACCGGCAAGGATTTTGAAACCGCAGGCAGTATTCCTTGCGGCTGGCAGGTCACCGACCGCTTTGGCGAGGTGATGAAAGAACCCCGCCATCCGATCTTGGCCGAAGGCAAGGTGCGCCATGTCGGCGATCCGATTGCCGCCATCGTGGCCGAAACCCGCGAACAGGCCCGCGACGCCGCCGAGGCGATCGAGCTTGACATCGAAGATCTGCCTGCCGTGATCGATATGAAAGCCGCACTTGAGGACGGCAGCACCAAGGTGCATGACGATCTGTCCGACAACCTGTGTTTCGACTGGGGCTTTGTCGAAGAAAACAAGCAAGCCGTCGATGACGCCATCAAATCGGCGGCGCATGTCACCACGTTGGAACTGGTTAACAACCGGCTGGTTCCCAATGCGATGGAACCGCGGGTGGCCGTGGGGGATTTCAACCGCGGCACCGGCGAACATACGCTTTATACCACCTCGCAGAACCCGCATGTGATCCGCCTGTTGATGGGCGCGTTCGTGCTGAATATCCCCGAACACAAGCTGCGCGTTGTGGCCCCCGATGTGGGTGGCGGCTTTGGCTCAAAAATCTATCACTACGCGGAAGAGGCATTTTGCACCTATGCCGCGCGCGAATTGAACCGCCCCGTGAAATGGACCTGCACCCGCTCCGAGGCGTTCCTCAGTGACGCGCAGGCGCGCGATCACGTCACCAAGATCGAACTGGCACTGGATGCGGAGAATAACTTTACCGCTGTGCGCACCGAGACTTATGCCAATATGGGCGCGTATCTGTCGACCTTTGCACCCTCGATCCCCACATGGCTGCATGGCACGCTGATGGCGGGCAACTACAAAACGCCGCTTGTGTATGTGAACGTCAAGGCGGTGTTTACCAATACGGTGCCGGTCGATGCCTATCGCGGCGCAGGCCGCCCCGAGGCGACCTATCAGCTGGAACGCGTTATCGACAAGGCCGCGCGCGAATTGGGCGTCGACCCGATTGCCCTGCGGCGGCAGAATTTCGTGACCGAGTTTCCCTATGCCACCCCTGTGGCCGTCGAATACGACTCGGGCGATTTTAACCGGCTGATGGACAAGCTTGAGGCCAATGCCGATTTTGACGGCTTCGCCGCCCGCCGCGCCGAAAGCGAAAAGACCGGCAAGCTGCGCGGCCTTGGCATCAACTGCTTTATCGAGGCCTGCGGCATCGCGCCCTCGCATCTGGTGGGGCAGTTGGGTGCGCGCGCGGGGCTGTATGAATCCGCCACCGTGCGGGTCAACGCCACCGGCGGCATCACCGTGATGACCGGCAGCCACAGTCACGGGCAGGGGCATGAAACCGTGTTCCCGCAAGTGGTGGCCGACATGATCGGCATCGACGAGTCGATGATCGAGATCGAACATGGCGACACTGCCAACACGCCGATGGGCATGGGCACCTATGGCTCACGCTCGATCGCCGTGGGCGGCTCGGCGCTGGTGCGTGCCACCGAAAAGATCATCAACAAGGCGCGCAAGATCGCAGCCCACCTGATGGAAGCCTCCGAGGCTGATATCGAACTGAAAGACGGCCAGTTCACCGTGGCGGGCACCGACAAATCGGTGGCTTGGGGCGATGTCACGCTGGCCGCTTATGTGCCGCATAACTACCCGCTGGAAGAGATCGAACCGGGGCTGGAGGAAACCGCGTTCTACGATCCCAACAACTTCACCTATCCCGCCGGCGCCTATGCCTGCGAGGTTGAACTTGATCCCGACACTGGCAAGGTCACGATCGAACGCTTCACCACCGCCGACGATTTCGGCAATGTGGTCAACCCGATGATCGTCGACGGGCAGGTGCATGGCGGGTTGACCCAAGGTATTGGGCAAGCCCTGCTTGAAAACTGTTCCTACGACGAAGACGGTCAGCTTTTGTCGGCCAGCTATATGGATTACACCATGCCGCGCGCCGATGATGTGCCGTTTTTCTCGGTGGATCATTCCAACGGCACGCCCTGCACGCACAACCCGCTTGGCGTCAAAGGCTGCGGTGAGGCCGGGGCCATCGGCTCGTGCCCGACCGTGATCAACGCCGTTGTGGACGCGTTGCAATCGGGCGGCATCAATCTCGATCATGTGGATATGCCGGTGACACCGGGCCGTGTCTGGCAAGCCATCCAATCGGCCAAGTAAGGAGAAACGCACAATGTATGCATTCGATATCGAACGCCCGACCACGCTGGCCGATGCGGTGAAACTGCTGGCCGCGTCTGATGAAAATCAGGCGCTTGGCGGCGGGCAAACTCTGATCCCGACGCTGAAACAGCGCCTTGCCATGCCCGAAACCTTGGTCAGCCTTGGCGCCATCGACGAGATCAAGGGCATTTGCGAGGATGACGCGGGCCGCATCTGCATCGGCGCGGGCACGACCCACGCCGAAGTGGCCGCTGGCGCGGGTGACTATCCGGCCTTGGCTGCACTGGCCGGTCAAATCGGCGATCCAGCGGTGCGCAATCGCGGCACCATTGGCGGCAGCCTTGCCAATAACGACCCGTCCGCCTGTTATCCGGCGGCGGCTCTTGGCTCTGGCGCGACCATCGTGACCAATACCCGCGACATCGCCGCCGATGACTACTTTCAGGGCATGTTCACCACCGCGCTTGACGAGGGCGAGATCATCACCGAAGTCAAGTTTCCGGTGCCGCAAAAAGCCGCCTACATCAAGTTCGAACAGCCCGCCTCGCGCTTTGCTTTGGTGGCGGCCTATGTTGCGCAATATGCCGACGGCGTGCGCGTGGCGATCACCGGCGCCTCAGAAGACGGGGTATTCCGCTGGTCCGAGGCCGAAGCGGCCCTCGGCGCAAACTTCGCTCCCGAGGCGCTCGAAGGTCTCAGCCTACCGGGTGACGGCATGATTTCCGATCTGCACGGCTCGGGCGACTATCGCGCGCATCTGGTGGGCGTCATG
>DATFJQ010000193.1:0-4422 GCA_035269125.1 Roseovarius sp. | reverse complement strand
GGTAAACTCACCAGCGCGAAAGGCGGCTTTGACCTTTTCTTGATCCTCAAAAATACGCACGGGCGCTTCGATCATGTGCAAATCGGGGGAGACGGCGGACACTTTCATAATCCCGGTGCCCAAGTTGCCGGCCATTTCCTGTAGCCCGCCTGTGGCTTGGAATGGATCAGAGACAGGGCGCAAGATCTTCTCGTTCCCCGATTGCGCCGGCCCATCCTCCCAAGCAAGGGTGTCGTGACTTAGCTTTGGCTCTTGCGTGTAGCGCGACAGCCCCGGCCCGGCGACGGTTTTGACATCGTCTTGCAACAGCCCCGCATCCAGCAATTGTGCGATCATGTATTGCAGTCCGCCTGCCGCGTGAAAATGGTTCACGTCGGCCAGACCGTTGGGATAGACCTTTGCCATTAGCGGGGTGACAGACGACACAGCGGCAAAATCTTCGGGCAACAGGATGATTCCCGCCGCGCGCGCCATGGCGGGCAGGTGCAGCACAAGATTGGTTGACCCGCCGGTTGCCATCAGCCCCACCATGCCGTTGACAAAAGCGCGCTCATCCAGAACCTCACCGGCCGGTGTGTATGAATTTCCAAGTGCCGTTATTTCCAGCGCGCGTTCGGTGGCGGCGCGGGTCAGTGCCTGACGCAGCGGCGTGCCGGGCGTGACAAAGCTGGTGCCGGGCAGGTGCAGGCCCATGAACTCCATCAGCATCTGGTTGGTATTGGCGGTGCCGTAAAAGGTGCAGGTGCCGGGGCCATGATAGCTGGCCATTTCGGCGGCCATCAATTCATCGCGGTCAATCTGGCCTTCGGCGTATTTCTGGCGCACCTTGGCTTTTTCGTCGTTCGGCAAGCCCGAGGTCATTGGCCCGGCTGGCATGAACACCGCCGGGATATGGCCAAAGGTGGCCGCGGCAATCACAAGCCCCGGCACGATCTTGTCGCAGACGCCCAAAAACGCTGCCGCATCAAAGGTGTTATGGCTCAGCGCTACGCCAGTGGCCATGGCAATCACATCGCGCGAAAACAGCGAAAGCTCCATCCCCGGCTGGCCTTGGGTCACGCCATCGCACATTGCCGGAACGCCGCCCGCCACTTGCGCCGTGCCGCCCGCCGCGCGCGCGGCTTGCTTGATTATTTGCGGAAAGCTTTCAAACGGCTGATGCGCCGACAGCATGTCGTTATAGGCGGTGACAATCCCCAGATTGGGCGCGCGCGTTGCGGCAAGCCGGTCTTTGTCGTCGCCCATGGCCGCATAGGCATGCGCGGCGTTGCCGCAGCTTAGATGCGCGCGGTTTGGGCCTTTGGCTGCGGCAGATTGAATGCGCTCAAGATATGTGGCGCGGGTCTTGGCCGACCGGGTGCGGATACGGTCGGTGACGTCCAAAATTGTGGGGTGGATTGGCATGATATGGCCCAGTGCGTAACTATGATGGGGATGCCCCCCAAAACTTCGTTAGCGATAACATAGCACCGCTGTCGCCAAGGTTCAAACGTAGCGCCATGCGGCGCTTATCCGTGCTGGATCAGTAATCTTTTTCAAAATAAATACCCACGCCGGTATTCCCCTCAGAGTTCAGCCGCCCTTTGACCGTCACGTTACGTGACAGGTCGATGTTGAGGTCGATTTGTTGTTTTCCCTCACTGTCGGCGCTGATTTCGGAATAGATGTTCTCGCTGATATAGGCCCCTGCGCTAAGCTGCGTGGCGCCTTCGTCAGAGGTTGTCACGTCAAGATTGCTGAGGCCCACCGATTTGCGCAAGCCCCCCAGCAGACCGTCATCAATCCGCCCGGCCAGCGTGGCCACAGCCGCCGCCAACTGCGCGGCTTGAAACGGTGAAATATGATCAAGGCTACGGCCAAAGATAAGCCGGGCCACGACCTCTTCTTGCGGCAAGTCCGGGGTCGAGGTGAACAGAATGTCCGGCTCGCTCGCCAAGCCTTCGAGGATCACCCGCAAGGTCACATCATCTGCATCTGATTCGGCGACAAAGCGCAGGTAAGGGTCGAACGCGCCGCGTAGATCGGCCCGACCTTCGGTGAGGGTCAGGCGTTTGCCCAGTATGTCCAAACGCCCGCGGATCAATTCGAACATGCCGCTTGGCACCACATCATTCGTGGTTCCGCCGACGCGCAAGCGGCCCCCAAGTTCCGCGTCCAGCCCACGGCCGCGCACGAAAATCCGGTTGGGGGCAAGGATTGTCAGGTCAAGCCCAAAGGCCGGGCCAGCCGCGTCCGGCTTGGCCTGCTGGATAAGGCCCGCGCGGCGGCGGGTTTCGGTGACAGCAGGCGGTTCACCCACATGCCGAAGCTGCGGCAACAGGCCGACGCTGGCCAAGTTCGAGGACGGCACACGGATTTCGGTTTCGCCAAGTTGCAACTGCCCGCCGATCTGTGCGCCGCCCGATAGTGGCCCGGTCATGGATATAACTCCGCTGACCTTGGTTTTGTATAAGTCCGGGTCGCTGTGGCCCAAGGCGTTCAGCAGCACGGTCAGATTTGCGGGATAGGGCGCTTGAAGGCCCACAGGGCCGCGCAAGGCCAGTGACCCGCTTTCGCGGCCATTGGCGCTGATGTTGATCTCGGCGCTGCCATTGCTGAGGTCGATGCCGCCTTGCAGGTTTTCAAACGCAGTGGACAATGTGGGCAGGGCAATGCGCCCATCGGCCAGCGTGATGCGCCCAGAGACCGACCCAAGCGCCGGAGCGCCGGAGACGCGCAAATCAAACTGCGCCCGACCATCGACGGAGCGCGGCGCGATAAACCCGTTGGCCAATCCCAAAGGCGCGGCACCTGTCAGGGCCAGATCAAGGGCTTGGCCCATCTCGCGGATACCGCCCGATACATTGGCCGTGGTGCCACCCGGCCCAGAGGCTTGCAGGTCAACGCCGATGTCGCGGCCCATGCCGTCGCGTAGCACAACGCTGCCGCTGGCCTGAGCGGGCCCGTTGATACCTGGCGCGATCAGCGCCAGATCGGACAGGCGCGCGTTAACGTCGATCGGCGCGCCGGGCGTGGTGCCATTGGCCACGACGGACACGCGCGGCGCCTCTAGGCGCAATGTGCGCAGGCTGATACCGTCCGCACTGCGGCTGGCGTCCAGCTTTGCCGTGGCCGCGCCGGTCAGCAGCGTATCCAGCGTTGCGATACCGGTGCGTAGGTTTTGCCCGGTCAGATCGGCCGTGACCGTGGCGTCGTCGCCATTGATCGCGCCTTTGCCTTGGGCCTCAAGCACAAGCTGCCCGCCCAGGGCGCGCTGTGCGATGCGCGAAAAGCGCGACAGATCATCAGCCTTCACAGAAAGGGTGCCATCCACCGGCAGGTTGGTGTCGCTGGGATCCAGAGTGCCGGACAGTTGAACGTGCGTTTGATCCAGTTGCGCTTGCAATTCATCCAGCCGGATCACGCCGCCCTCGGTCCACCCAAATCCACCTTGAACGGCCAGCGCGCCGGTCAGCCGCGGTTCGGCCAAGGATATATCGGGCAGTCTGGCGTTGATTTGCAGATCGGCGGTTGTTGGCGTGACCGTGCCATTCATCTGCGCCTGAATTGCAGAACTGGACAGCGAAAGCTGATCCAGCTTTGTGCCGGTCTCGTCGCGTCGGGCCGCGATGATCAAGTCAGTTTGCGGCGCCAACAGGCCATCAAGACGTGCCTCGCCCACGGCCAGCCCGTTGGTTTGCGCGGTGATATCCGCATCAAACGCCCCGCTCAGCAGCGTTGCGTTGCCTGAAACTGTCGCCTGCGCCGCGCCTTTCAGCTCTCGGCCCGCCAGCGGGGCAAAACGGGCCAGATTGCCAATGTTCAAATCGGCCCGCCCCGAAATGGGCACCCCCTCACGCAGCGCGTCCAGTTGGGCATTGGCCCGCAGTTCCGCATCGCCACTCGTCAGCGTTAGCCCGGACATGCGCAGCGGCGCGTCGTCTTGCCATGCCAGCCCAACCGCGCCACGCGGGGCGGGGCCGATGGCTTGTGCCAGATCGGCATTGTCGTGGCTGACAGTCGCGGTGGAAAAGGTGATATCAGAGCTGATACTGCGGGGGGCCTCCGGACGGATTTCGCCCTGAGCGGTCAGATCGGCTTGCCCGATGCGCAATCCGTCGCGCCGCAAGTCACGCACCCTGACATTCGCGGCCCAGCTATCCCCGTCGGCGGCGTCGTAATCGGCTTGGATCTCGGCCCCCGAAATTCGTAACGCGGGGCCAGACACTGGCAACCGGACCATGCCGTTCGGGCTGGCGACCCGACCCGACACGGCAAAACGGCGCGGCCAATTTTGTGGGTCCAGTTCAACCTGTCCTGACAATGCCATTTGGGCGGTGCGCAGGGTGAAATCCTCCAGAACGGTTGCGCCAGCCGTGGTGCGCCAGCCGTTGAGATTCACCGCCGTCCGCCCGTCAAAGAAAGCCCGCAGCTCCGGTGCAA
>DATFJQ010000192.1:0-6234 GCA_035269125.1 Roseovarius sp. | reverse complement strand
AGACGGGTGCCCGATTACGTCACCGGCGCCATAGATATGCGGCACCGCAGTCTGGTAGGTCTTGCGATCGACCGACAGGCGACCCCGGTGATCGGTTTCCAAACCCGCCGCCTCGACGTTCAGCTTGTCGGTGGCCCCCATGCGCCCGGCCGCGAACAGCAGCATTTCGGCGCGCACGTGACGGCCATTGGCAAGGCTGACTTCGACATGATCGCCAGCGTCCTCGGTTTTGTCGATCCCGCTGCCAAGGCGCAGATCAACGCCGTTTTCGCGGATTTGGTGGGTGAAATCCTCGATCAGATGCTTGTCGATGAAATCCAGAAACGTCTCGCGCGGTTCGATCAAGGTCACCCGCACATCCAGGGCCGAAAACATGGTGGCGTATTCCACGCCGATCACGCCCGCGCCCACAACGATCAGGCTACGCGGGATGCGCGCAAGCTCCAGAAACTCGTCACTGTCCACAACCGTTGTGCCATTAAAGGGCACGGTATCGGGGCGGTATGTCTTGGTGCCCGTGGAAATCAGGAACTTGTCGGCGGTCAGCCGGGTGGTTTCCCCGGCTTCGGTCGCAACCTCGATCTCGGTGGCTGAAACAAACCGCGCCAACCCGTCCAGCGTATCGACATGGTTGCGCGCGAACTGGTGTTCCAGCACGTCCACCTCGTGATCCAATGTCATATGCAGGCGCGATTTCAGGTCTTGCGCGCCGATGTCATCCTTGACGCGATAAGAGCGACCATAAAAGCTGCGCTCGCGCCAGCCCGACAGGTTCAACACCGTTTCGCGCAGGGTTTTCGACGGGATCGTGCCGGTATGCACCGACACGCCGCCGAACCGGTCCTTGCGGTCAACAACCAGAACACGGCGTTTCAGCTTTCCGGCCTGAATGGCGGCAGCCCGGCCCGCAGGCCCCGAACCAATAATGATAAGATCATAATGAGACATAGGTTATTTCGCGTATAGCGCCTCGGCATGGAAGGCGACGTGATCTTCCATGAAGGTTGAGATGAAGAAATAGCTGTGATCATAGCCCGGCTGCATCCGCAACGTCGCCTGCTGGCGGCGTTCCGCGCAGGCGGCGGCCAAAGCCTCGGGGCGGAGCAGATCAAGGAACTGGTCATTGGTGCCGGTATCGACCAGAACAGGCCCGTCAAAACCACGTTCGCGCATAAGCAGGCTGGCGTCATGCGCGGCCCATTGGCTTTCGTCGTCGCCCAGATAGGCCGCGAACTGCTTGCGGCCCCAATCGCTGGCCGTGGGGTTGGATATGGGCGCAAAGGCCGAAACGCTGGTAAAACGCCCCGGCAGCGACATCGCCAAGGTCAGCGCACCATGCCCGCCCATGGAATGGCCGGTGATCGCCTGTCGGTCCTCGTCGATGGCGAAATTGGCGGTCAGGACGCGGGGCAATTCATCGGCGATGTAATCCCACATCTGAAAATGCGGTGCCCAAGGATCTTGGGTGGCGTTCACATAAAACCCGGCGCCTTGGCCCAGATCATAGGCGTCGTCATTGGCCACGCCGTCGCCGCGTGGGCTTGTGTCAGGAAATACCAGCGCAATGCCCTGTTCTGCGGCCCAACCTTGGGCGGCGGATTTGGTCATCGCGTTTTCGTGGGTGCAGGTCAGGCCCGACAGATACCACAGCACCGGCACCGGGCCATCCTTGGCCTCGGCCGGCAGGAACAGGCCAAATGTCATGTCACACGCGCAAGCCTTGGAAGCATGGGTATAGACCCCCTGAACCCCACCAAAGCAGGCATTTTCCGATACGGTTTCCATGGCGGTCCTCATCTGTGAAACTTCTGTTGCCCGACACTGACCATGCCACAGGGGGCAAAGGCAAGCCCACAGGCGTCACTGATCAGTAAAGACCCGACACCCAGCCGATAACCAGCGATACGGTCAGCACCGCAAACGCGGTTGAGATCAGGATCGACGCCGACACCCGGTGCGGCGCGACGCCGTAATGATGCGCAAGGATATAGACATTGCCCGCCACCGGCAGGGCAGCGGCGGCGATCATCACCGCGGCGGCATAAGGTTCAACCGGGAACAGCAACAGCGCCGCCACCGCCACAAAGGCCGGGTGCAGCACCAGCTTGCACAGGCTGAGCCAGCCCGCCGCCACCGGGCGTTCGGCGGATTTTGAGGCCAGTGATGCCCCGATGGCGAACAACGCGCCGGGTGTCGCCGCGCCACCCAGCAAGATCACGAACTGGTTCATCGGGTCCGGGATCGGTAGGCGCAGCGCAGACCAGCTGAGCCCCAACGTGATCGACACGATCATCGGGTTTTTCAAAAGGCCCAGCCCGACCGTGCGCAAAATGCCGATCGACATCCGCCCATCCCGCGACCCGGTGATCAGGATCACAACAAGCGAGCCGAACACGATCAGATCGACCGCCAGCACCAGCATGACCGGCACAATCGCGCCCTCGCCCATCAGCATGACCAGCATCGGAATACCCAGAAATCCGACATTGCCGATGACGGCACATTGCGCCTCGATCGCGGCTTCTTCGATACTCAGCCGCCGGACCAAGGCAACAATCGTGGCGATCCCGTACACAAAGGCCGTGCCCCACAGGTAGGCCATGATGAACCGCCAATCCAGAACCTCGGCCAGCGACAGGTTGGCCGAGAACCGAAACAGCATGGCCGACAACGCGAAATAGAACACGAACTTGGTCAGCCACGCCGTCGCTTCCTCGGTGAAAAAGCCAGTACGGCCCGCGCCATAGCCCAGACCGATGATCAAAAAGAACGGCAGCGTTTGGAAGAAGATATCCAGCATGCCCACTTGGTAGCAGGTTGCGCCGGGGGGTCAATCTTGGACGCGCCGCGCGCCGATGACCTTTTGCGGGATAGAGCAGACGCCGGACCAAGCCGCGCATTGCCGACGCGCGCGGTGCCGATGCTACGATGGGGCTGAGCCCTTTTATGTCAGCCAAATCCGAATGAACTCAGCGCTATGCGCCCAGCCTCACCAAATCGCCGCCGCGTGGGGGCGCGTCGGCGATGCGCGGCGGGCTTCGCCCTTGATCCCGCGCAGGAGGTTCGCAATCCATGTTCGCTGTGGTGCTGACACCCGTCATTTGCCCCCATCAAACCAATACCGTTCGCGCACCGCACCCGCCTGCCCTAACCACTGCCGATCAGAACGCCTGCGGCGAACACCAGCGCGCCGCCCAGAACCACCTGAAACGCCGCGCGGAAGAACGGGGTTTCCATGAACTTGTTCTGGATCCAAGCAATCGCCCACAACTCGACAAAAACAACGATTATGGCAATGATCGTGGCCGTCCAGAAATCGGGGATCAGGTAGGGCAGCGCATGGCCCAGCCCGCCCACAGTGGTCATCACCCCCGAGGCGATACCGCGCTTCATCGGGCTGCCCCGGCCGGACAATTCGCCATCATCGCTGGCGGCTTCGGTAAAGCCCATGGAAATGCCCGCGCCGACGCTTGCGGCCAGCCCCACAAGGAAGGTCGTCCACGTATCCTGCGTGGCAAAGGCGGTGGCAAAGATCGGCGCAAGCGTTGAAACAGAGCCGTCCATCAGCCCCGCCAGACCGGGTTGCACCCATGTCAGCACGAATTGCCGTTTGGCGGTGCGATCCTCGGCGTCGCGGGCATCGTCGTCGAGATGCTCGGCCTGCAACTCCTCGGCGCGGGTCTGGTGGCCTGCTTCGGCGGCGGCCAGATCGCCTAACAGCTTGCGGGTGGCAACATCGGATGTGCGTTGCGCGGCCTTGAGGTAAAACGCCTCGGCATCGCGTTCCATCGCTTCGGCCTCGTCGCGGATACGTTCGATCCCAAGGTTTTCCATCAGCCACACAGGACGACGTGCGTAAAAGCCCGCCACATGTTCGCGGCGCACCAGCGGGATGACATCGCCAAACCGGCTGTTGTGCAGGTCAATCAATGCGCGGCGATGCGTGTCTTCTTCGGCAGCCATGCCATCGAACATCTTGGCGGTATCTGGGTAATCACCGCGTAGACGGTCGGCGTAGCTACGATAGATTTGCGCGTCATCCTCTTCTGAAGAGATGGCAAGCGCAAGAATCTCCTGCTCACTCAGGTCCGAAAAGCGGCGGCGGGAACTGACTCCGGGGATCATTGGAATCCTCCTTTTTAGAATAATTCTAAATTAGCAGCTAACCCACAAAGCGCAAGCCCAGCCGGCACTAAACCGCATAGTTCACTTTTCACTTGCCAACTAAACCAGATCGTTTAGATGTGGAAAAAGTAAACTATTCTGTTTAGATAGGAGGCCGTTATGAAACCCCTTTTGACCATCCTTTTGGTGACCCTGAGCGTTTCCCCCGCCCTTGCCGCCAGCATTAACATAGGACGCCTGACCCCAACCCTGACCTACCCCGAACCAGCGCCCGCCCCGGCCCCTGTCACAAAAGGCAACACGGGAATAAGCCAATAAAGCCCACGGTTTGATGCGCCGATAGGCTTGCAGCCTCCCGTTGCCCGCGACTACACTGCATAAGCTTTGGGGAGGTTGCGCATGACGGCCATGGACGCGGAAATCAAAAAGGGTCGAAAGTTCGATCAAGTCCTTGAAGGGGCGCGCGAAGTTTTCATGCGCGACGGCTTTGAAGGTGCCAGCGTCGATGATATCGCCCGTGTGGCGGGCGTATCCAAGGCCACGCTTTACAGTTATTTTCCTGACAAACGGTTGCTGTTTTCCGAAGTGGCCCGGCTGGAATGCAACCGTCAGGCCGAAGAAGCCTTGCAAGAGGTGGGGCAAGACGACCCGATCGAAGACGTTCTGCACGAGGCCGCCGATCGGATCGTGCGCTTTTTCCTGTCGGATTTTGGCCAGCAGGTGTTTCGCATCTGCGTGGCGGAATCGCATCGCTTTCCCGAATTGGGCTGCCGGTTTTATGCCTCGGGCCCGGCCATGGTGCGCGAGCGGCTTTCACAAGTTTTGAAGCCGTATGTGGACAAAGGCGTGCTTAAGATCGACGATATGGATCTGGCCGCCAACCAGTTCGGCGAGCTGTGCAAAAGCGATTTGTTCGTCCGCTGCCTGTGCGGCGTCTGCACAGACGTGACAGCAGCCGACATCAAACGGGTCACAGATGGGGCGGTTGAGATGTTCTTGGCCCGCTACCGGGCGTAACGGTTGAGCGGGGCCAAGGCGTTTTCAAACGCCTTGGCACAGGCGCACAGGTCAGGCGCCGACGTCGATGATCGCCTTGGCCAGAACCGGCACGGTGTCCTTGTTCAAACCGGCGATATTGATGCGGCTGTCACCCACCATGTAAATCGCGTGTTCATCGCGCAGGCGATCCACAGTTTCAGGCGACAGCCCCAAGCGCGAGAACATACCGCGATGCTGTGCAACAAAGCCAAACCTGTCCGAGCCCGACAGGCGTTTCAATTCGTCCGCCAGTTGTTCGCGCAGGGCCAACATGCCGGCGCGCACCTCTTCCAGTTCGGCCTGCCAATCGGCGCGCAGATCATCATTGGTCAGCACCAGCGACACCAGCCGCGCCCCATGATCGGGCGGGAAGGAATAGTTCTGACGGTTCAGATACGCCAGATTGCCTTGTGTAACAGCATGCATGCCTTTGTCTTGCGCCACGGCCATCAACAGGCCGGTGCGTTCGCGGTAAATGCCAAAATTCTTGGAACAGCTTGCCGCGATCAGGGTTTCTGGGCAGCCCGACGCGACGGCGCGGGTGGCCTCGGCATCGGCTTGCAGGCCATCGCCAAAGCCTTGATAGGCAATGTCGATCATCGGCGTGGCACCCGTTTCGTTCAACAGGTCGATCACGGCCTTGAATTGCACAAGGTTCAGATTGGCGCCGGTCGGGTTGTGGCAGCAACCGTGCAGCAGCACCACGTCACCCGCGCGCACCTGAGCCAGATCGGCCATCATGCCCTCGACATCGACACCGCCTGTCGCCTCGTTGAAATAGCGGTAGGCGATCGTTTCCATGCCCAAATGCTTGAGAATGCTCAGGTGGTTGGGCCATGTCGGGTTCGACACGAAAACGCGTGCCTGCGGGTTGGCCATGCGGATCAACTCGAACGCCTGACGCACCGCGCCGGTGCCACCGGGCGTCGCCACGGCGGCCACCTGATCGCGGGTCACGGCATCGCCCAGCACCAAAGCGATCATCGCATCAGCAAAGGCGGGATCACCGGCAAGGCCAGTATACGCCTTGGTGGTTTCTTCGTCCCACCAGCGGCGCTCGGCCTCTTTGAC
>DATFJQ010000191.1:0-6437 GCA_035269125.1 Roseovarius sp. | reverse complement strand
GCAAAGCGGGAAATCGCCGATCACAGGCATAGGCATGAAAACCCGAAAACTCCCCCTTTTATTTGCACGGGCAGTCCCCAATTAAGGCCCCAAATCAAACACGGGCAACCAAAGGGGCCATAAATGCGGGCAGTTATCATTCTGATTCAAGCGGGCATTCTGACGATGCTGGCCGTCATCGGCGCGCAAGGCGACAGCGAAAGCAACACGCCCTGCCCAAGCCTGACACCCAATGCAGACGTCGAATGCAGCTTTTGATCGGCCGGATCGCAAATGACTCGCGGCGCGGCTCTTAGCGGGCCTGTTCGATGGCGGGTAAGATCTGGTTTTCCATGGCCCGTTCGGTGATCGGACCGGCAAAGCGCAAAATGATCTGCCCGTTGCCATCAATCACATAGGTTTCCGGCACGCCGTAAACGCCCCAGTCCAACGCCATGCGCCCGGCCTCATCGGCACCAATAGCGGCATAGGGATCACCCAGATCATTCAAGAATTTCAGGGCGTTGCCGGGCTTGTCCTTGTAATTCACCCCATAGATCGTGATGCCGTCATCGGCCAGTTGTTCAAGGTTCGGATGCTCAACCCGGCACGGGGCGCACCAACTGGCCCAAAAGTTCACGAGCTTTACACCATCCGCGCGCACATCCCTGTCTTGCAGGGGCGTTTTGTCGCCCAATGGCGTGACCTCAACAGCCGGGGCCACCCGGCCTTCCATCGCCGAGGGCAGTTCATTGGGGTTTTCACGCTGCAACCCCACGAAAGCCAACACAGTGAACCCGGCCACGATCACCAGCGGCGCTGCCATCAAAGGTGAGATTTTAGCCATTGCGTTTCGCTTTCATTTCAATGTCTTGCAACTGCTTCTGAATGCGCTTCGAGCGTCGCACACTCAACCACACAAGAGCCACAAGCAACACAAGTGATACAGCATAAGACGACAAAACAGCCTCGGCGTATTTTCCCAGATCAGGCATCATCCCATCCGCTCCCGTGCCAGCAAGGCGCGCATGCGGCGCGCGCGAATTTCCGTGCGTGTGCGCAACAAAACCAAGGCTATGAAAAGTAACACAAACCCGGCGATGCACACCAGCAACGGATACCAGAATACATCGGCCACGTTCTCTTCCTTATCGAGGCTCAGCGACGCGCCCTGATGTAGCCCTTGGTTCCAGAAGTTCACCGCATAGCGGCTGAGCAACGCAAAGACCGATCCGACAAGGCACAAGATACTGGTCAGGTCGGCGGCGGTATCGTCGTTGTCGATCGCTTCCCACAGGGCCATGTAGCCAAGATAAAACAGAAACAGGATCAAAAACGAGGTCAGCCGCGGATCCCACGCCCACCACGTGCCCCACATTGGCTGGCCCCAGATCGCGCCGGTGGCCAACGCGATCAGTGTCATCACCGCCCCAATGGGCGCTGCGGCGCGCGCCGCCAAGGCGCTGACATGGTGCCGCCGCACGATCCAGATCAGCGATGTGACCAACATCATCAACCAAACATTGATGGCCATAAGCGCACTTGGCACATGCAAGTAAATGATCTTGACAGTCGAACCCTGACGGTAATCGTCTGGCGTAAAGAAAAACCCCCACACCAACCCGACAATCAATGAAACAACGGCCAAAACAGACACCCAAGGCAACACCTTGTCGGTGGTCTGAATGAATTTCTTGGGGTTGGCGTAGGCCCAAAGTGCGTTCAGATTCATTGACGTATCCCGTATACTTAGCGCAGGTTGACCTTCAATACCGCAGCCGAGGCAAAAGGCAAAAGCGCGATGGTGCCGCAGGTAATGCCAGCCAGCATCAGCAAAGGCGTTGTATAATCCAGCCCATCAACCCCGCGGCGCGCCATTTCCGCGCCAAAGATCAATATGGGCACGTATAGCGGCAAGACAAGCAAACTCAACAACAGCCCGCCGCGTTTCAGCCCCACCGTCAGCGCCGCGCCAAAGGTGCCGATCACGCTCAGCGCCGGGGTGCCCAGCAACAGCGACACGATCAGAGGCATATAGCCCGGCGCAGGCAGGCTCAGCAGCA
The DNA here is from genome assembly GCA_035269125.1 of Roseovarius sp. Classification (GTDB taxonomy): domain Bacteria; phylum Pseudomonadota; class Alphaproteobacteria; order Rhodobacterales; family Rhodobacteraceae; genus Roseovarius. The sequence goes on along the minus strand of DATFJQ010000191.1, from coordinate 4,395 downwards.
GGCCAAAGACCGGCGCGGCCAGCACCAGCGGCAGCCCAGTTGTCAGCCAATGCGCCAGCGCCTTGATGGTCACGATCGCCTCCATCGGCAGGGGCGCTGTGGCCAACAGGTCAAGACTGCCATCTTCCCAGTCCAGCGCAAGGATGCGGTCCAGCGACAGCAGGCACGACAACAGCGCCCCAAGCCACAAAATACCCGATGCAATCCGCGCCAACAGGTCGCTTTGCGGGCCAACGGCAAAGGGCACCAGCGTGACCACGATCAGGAAAAACGCCAGACCAAGGCCAAAGCCCCCGCCGGCGCGCATAGCCAGCCGCAAATCGCGGATCAGCAAGGCAATCACAGGAACGCCTCGTCAAAATCATCGGCTTCGGCAGGTTTGGCGCGGTATGGTCCGACCTCCAGCACATGCGCCTCGGGCAATCCAAGCTCGATATGGGTTGCAATCAGAGCCGAGCCACCGCCGCGCAGATGGCCGCGCACGGCGTCGGCGAACATGGCGACCGCGTCGGCATCCAATGACACCGTCGGCTCGTCCAAGATCCAGACCGGGCGGCCCGTCACCAACAACCGGGCCAACCCCAAGCGGCGCTTTTGCCCAGCCGACAGGCCACCAGCAGGCCGCGTCACCAGATTTTCCAACTGGAACGCGGCAACGGCGGTTAAAATGTCAGTGTTTCCAAAAACCTGCGCCCAGAACTCCAGATTTTCGGCAACGCTCAAGGTGGCTTTGATGCCATCGGAATGCCCGGCATAGACAATGCTGTCTGGATCGGCATCAACCTGCCCGGACACCGGCGGCTGAAGCCCGGCAACGGTGCGCAAAAGCGTTGTCTTGCCGATGCCATTCGGCCCACGCAGCACAATCGCGTGGCCCTGATCCAGCGCGAATGACACGCCTTCCAGAACTTTGACGCCACCGCGCGCAATTGTGAGGTCTGACACATTCAATCCCATGCAAATGTCCCTACCCCAAAGCCATAGGCTCTGAAAGTGACCTCGATCAAACTGAACAGATTTTTCACACCGGCAACAATGCCGCGGCCACCCGGCGCCCTTCGGACAACAACACGTTGAAGGTCCGGCAGGCGGCAGGGGAATGCATCACCTCAACCCCAAGGCCCGCCTCCTCCAGCGTCTGGCGCAAATCGGCTGGCATATGGGCTGTCTCGGCCCCGGTTCCGACAAACAGCACGTCCACCGGCCCGGCCAGATCCAGCAAAGGCGTCAGGTCGTCATACCCTCCCCATCCGCGAGCCTGCCCCGAGGTGACCAGCACAGCGCCTTCCAGCACCGCGCCGCCCACCCGGAAAAAGCCCGGACCGTAGCCGTCAATCGGCGTCGCTTCGGAAAAGGTCACCTCGTGCATCTGCATGTCACATCTCCCTCAGGTCCAGATCGGCAGGCCGGTCAAAACGGCGGCCGCAATGACGCCATACGCGGCCCATCGGTACAGCCGCTCGTGGCGCGGGTCAAACATCGACTGACCGATCAATGTGGTAAAAAAGTAGGGCACCGCCAAGATCGCGGCCAGAAATGCAGTGTTCAGCGTCACCGCTTGGCGCAGCAACAGGTTGACCACGATCACCACGTCCAAAGCAGCCAGAAACAGGATGGTGTTGGCCCTGACCGATTGCGCAGTGGCCCGCCCCGCAAGGTAGAACAGGATCACGACCGGCCCGGTCAGCCCGGTCAGACCGCCAATCGCGCCGGCAACCGCACCAATACCGCCAAGCCGGGGTTTCGACACGTATCCCGAAAACCGCCAGCCCGCCACCAAGGCGATCAGGGTGACCGTGGCAATCCCGGCCACGAGCCAGCGTATCGCCTGATTTGGCAGATGATCCAACAACCACAGACCAAGCGGCACCGTCAGCAACGCAACCAGCGCCAACAGCCCCACCTCGGGGCGATTGGCCTGCCCCCACGCGCGCGGCAACAGCGCCGCCGTGCTGGCAATACCCGTCAGGGTAATCACGCCGATCACAACGGCAGGCGGCAGAAAAATACCGGCCACGGGCACAAATATCAGCGCCGTGCCGAACCCCGTAAATCCGCGCACGATCCCGCCAATACAGATCGTCAGAATAAGCCACAGCAGGCCCGGCATCGACCAGACCTGCAAAAGCGCATCAGGCATCTATGTTGGAAAACTGATTGCCTTGGTTCGCGTCGGGCTTGGACCAATCGCGTTTGACCCCCAGCCACAGCAACACGGTGCTGGCCACGAAAACCGACGAATACGTGCCGATGATCACGCCCCAGATCATCGCAAACACAAAACCACGGATCACGTCGCCGCCAAGCACGAACAGCGCCAGCAAGGCCAGCAATGTGGTGACCGAGGTCATCACCGTGCGCGACAGCGTCTCGTTGATCGAGATGTTCAGCACCTCGTTCAACGATTTCTTTTTGTATTTTCGCAGGTTCTCGCGCACCCGGTCGAAGACCACCACCGTATCGTTCAGGGAATAGCCCACGATGGTCAGCAAGGCCGCGATGATGGCCAGATCAAATTGGATTTGAAGCTCTGAAAAGATACCGATGGTCAGCACCACATCATGCACCAAGGCGACCACCGCCCCAAGTGCAAACTGCCATTCAAAGCGCATCCAGATATAGACCAGCACCGCCCCGATCGCCAAGGCGACCGCGATCATCGCGGTCTTGATCAGCTCTCCGGACACTTTTGGCCCGACACTTTCCACGGATGTGAATTTCAAATCGGGCGCCACCGCCTGTAGGGCGGTTTCCACCTCGGCGATCACATCCGCCGAAACGCTTTCTTGCCCCTCTTGGGCCTGAATGCGGATCATCGCGACGTTCTGATCGTCCTCAAACGTCGGATCAAACACTTCGGTGATGCTGATATCACCCAACTGTAACGGCTGGATGGCGTCACGATAGGCACCGATATCCACAGGCTGCACAGCCTCGGTTCGGATTGTCGTGCCGCCGCGGAAATCGATCCCGTAGTTCAGGCCTTGCAGCAGGAACGAGCCCGACGCGATCAAAATCAAAACACCCGACAAGCCCAAAGACAGCTTCCAGCGGCGGAAGAAATCCCATTTGGTTTCTTTTGGCACCAGACGCAGCGTGCGGCCTTCCAGCACGGTTTTCGGACGTTTGCGTTCAAACCAGATCACCACGATCAGGCGGGTGACAAACAGCGCGGTAAAGACCGACGTGATGATCCCAAGCCCCAGCGTAATGGCAAACCCCCGCACCGGCCCCGACCCCATGGCGTAAAGGATCAGCGCCGTGATGAAGGTGGTGATATTGGCATCGGTGATCGCGCTCAGGGCTTTTTCATAGCCCAGTTCGATGGCCCGCGCCGGGCCTTTGGCGGTTTTCATTTCCTCGCGGATACGCTCAAACACCAGCACATTGGCATCCACCGCCATGCCGATGGTCAGCACGATGCCGGCAATTCCCGGCAGGGTCAGCGTGGCGCCGATCATGCTCAGCAGGCCGAAAATCAGCCCGACATTCACGATCAGGGCGATATTGGCGAAAATCCCGAACGTGCCATAGCTGACCGCCATGAAGACCAGCACAAACGCAAAGGCGACAATGCAGGCGATTTTGCCCGCCTCGATACTGTCTGCGCCAAGTTCCGGGCCAATGGTGCGTTCTTCAAGGAAATCCAGCCCGGCGGGCAAGGCCCCGGCGCGCAACAACACGGCCAGTTGCGTACTTTCTTCGACGGTGAAGTTGCCGGTGATGATGCCGGACCCGCCGGGAATATGGCTTTGAATCACCGGCGCGCTGATCACTTCGCCGTCTAGCACGATCGCAAAGGGGCTTCCGATGTTTCCGGCGGTGTAGTCACCGAATTTGCGCGCGCCTGTGGGATCGAAACGGAACGACACCGCCGGACGCCCGTTCTGATCGAAATCGGGCTGCGCATCGACCAGCTCGTCGCCGGTCACGACCGGGGCGCGTTCCAACGTGTAGAACAGGCCCTCTTCGTCCAACGAGGGCAGAATTTCGTTGCCCGCACCGGCAGGCTCATCAGGGTTCTGGGTGCGGCCGACCACCGGCTGAAAAGTCAGTTGCGCGGTCGTGCCGATAATCGCTTTCAACTCGGCCGCGCTGCCGACACCCGGCACCTGAATCAAGATACGATCCGCGCCCTGACGCTGGATCGTTGGTTCGCGCGTGCCCACCTCGTCGATCCGGCGGCGGATGATCTCAAGCGCCTGCCGCACGGTGCGGTCATCGGTGGCGCGTTGCTCGGCCTCGCTTAGGCGGATGACGATCTGATCGCCCTCGGTTGTCACCTCGATATCGCTGGCCCCTGCCCCGCTCAGGCTGGTGACGGGCCGGGCCAAGCCGCGCACAAGGCTGGCGGCATAGCCAACCTCATCGGGTTGATCCACCAAGCGCACGCGC
>DATFJQ010000190.1:0-4676 GCA_035269125.1 Roseovarius sp. | reverse complement strand
CGACCTGCGCACCGCGTTCCAGCAAAGGCTTCAGCGCCAGCTTGCCGACCCGGCCAAGGCCGTTCACGGCAAAAACGGTCATGCCGACACCTCTTTTCCATCACGGGCGATATCGTCTACCGCGCGCTGCAACGACAGGCGGTCCAAGGCGTCCAACGGCAGGGCCACAAAGGCACTAATCCGGTTCAGCAACGTCCCGTAGGCCTGTTGAAACGCAAGGCTTTTTTGGGCATCAGTTCCTTCCGTGGCAACCGGGTCGGGCATCCCCCAATGCGCGCTGACAGGCTGCCCGTCCCATGCCGGGCATTCCTCATTGGCGGCCTGATCGCATACGGTAAACACAAAATCCAACTGCGGGGCATCAGGGCCCTGAAACTCAGCCTGGTTCTTGGCGCGCAACAGGCTGGTATCATGCCCTTTGTCCTGCAAGACCTGCACGGCAAACGGGTTCAATTCCGAATAGGGATGCGTGCCCGCCGAAAACGCGTTGAACCGATCACCCCCCACTTTGCGCAGGATGGATTCGGCAAAAATAGACCGGGCTGAGTTGCCGGTACAAATGAATAAGACGTTGTATGTCCGGTGGTCCATGATCTGAGATCCTTGTTCGGAAGACAATGAAAGCGGCGCACAAATCTCAGGGCGCCCGCGACAGCAGTCGTTCAACAGGAAATCGAAGGTTCGTCGCACCGTTGTCATATCCGGCGCGTAACGCAAGGACGTGCCCACACGGTCCTGAGTGATCAACCCGGCCTGCAACAAGGCCGAGAGATAGGCAGATAACGTGCTGGGTTTCAGCCCAAGGGCTTGTGCCAATTCCCCGGCCGCAACGCGGTCAGGATAACGGCGCATCAAAAGCCGAAAAATAGCCAACCGTTGCGGATGACCCAATGTGGTGAGGCGAGAGGCGACTTCTATTTCCATATTTCCCGAATATTCGAAATATTTGTGAGTCGCAATACCGGAATCGGCTGTACTAGCGCAGAAAATTGGCCCAAAGATATACCGCGCCGAACAAGACAGGTTGATGCAGCAAGTAAATCATCAGGCTGTGCTGACCCGGCCAAGCCAGAACAAGGTGCAGCCGCCTGCCCCGCGCCCGCCATGCCCTTAGCCCCGTCCAAAGGCCATACCGGGTTGCCAGCCGCGCACAGCCCATACCGGCCAGAAACACACCGGTCCACGGGAAAACCGGCTCGAAATCCATGGTTGGGCGCGGTGCTTGCGCGAAACCCAGCCAAACGGGCCGCTCCAGATACCAGCCATAGGCCTCGGCCAGTGACGGCACCGCCAGAACAAGGCCGGCCACCGCCAATGTCACACCGGCGGGCAGGCGCAAGAACAGCACTCCGATCACGCTCGACACGGCTATGGAATGCAGAATTCCGAAATATACGAAAAACTCCGGGGCCATCAGCCATGTCACAAAACTGACAGCGCCCGCCGCAACGCCAACAACGGCCAAGCGGCGCAAAAATGGCCTTGGGCGGACCCGCTCGGAATGCGCCAGCACTAGGCTGACTCCGGCCAAAAACAGAAAACTCCCCGCGACCAGCCGGGCCAGTTCCCGCCACACGCCTTGACTGGCCGTGCCCGGCGGCAATGCCCCGAACAATGCCAGATCATAGGTAAAGTGATAGACCACCATGCCCAGCAAAGCCGCGCTGCGGGCGTAATCCACAGCAGCGATCCGGGCCACGGGCTGTCCGTATTCGCCCCCTGCCCCAACGGCCACCAGTCTAAAGCCCTGCGCCCGGCCCTGTCGGCTTGAACTCGATGATCATCGTGCCGTTCTCATCGCTTTCATCGGCCACCACTTGCTGAGGTATCCGGATCGCTAGCTGGCGCGTCTCATCGCCTGCGCGCCATGGGCGTTCTGTGATCACGCAGCCCGCCTCGGCCCCGGCGTACTCGGCGCGCGGGGAAACCTCGGGCATAAAGACCAGCCCGCGGGCCAAGGTCTCATCGCCCAAAGACACCGCCGCGGTGCCCAAAACCTTGCGCTCCACATGTTTTGTCAGGATGGATTGCTGACGGCTTTGCGCCCAGACACCGCAGACCATGGTGCGGCCCTGTTGGTTGCGCAGATCGGCGGCCACGGTGATGCCGCCGCCGCTGGTATAGGAGCCACCGCCCAAGGCCGGGGACGCGCCCAAACGCGCCACGGTATCGGGTTCCAGCGGAACGCAGCCCGCCAAGGCGATCAGACAAATCGCAGAAATCGCTTTTCGATAGGCCATGGTTCAGCTCCCTTTCGGCACAGGTTTCAAACCGGCTTTGCGCTATCCTAGCCCAAACCCAAGCACCTGCAAGGCGTGCAGCCGCTCAGCCTTGGGCGGCAAACTTGGCTGTGTCTTTCAGCATCTCGGGGTACCACTGCTCCAGCACCGGCAAAAACGCCTCGCGCAGGCGGCCCACTTGTGCCGGGGTCAGATCATCGCGCCAGACACCGGCCCGGCCCTTGGCAAAAAACGTCTCCATGCCGGGCGGACGTTCGGCGAAGCCAAGCTTTTCCTCCTGCTTTTTCATCGCGTCAAAGCTGGTGGATTTGATCGCATAGGCCAGTTTTTTGCTGTCCACATCCACCTTCAGGAACTTACCCAAAAGCGCGCGCATGGTGGGGCCGGGTTTGGTCAGTAAATCCTCGTAGCGCACCACATGCAGCGGAAGACCCGGCGCTTGGGTCCAAGCGTTGACGTGATTGCCCCAACTGCCAAGGAATTCAAAAATCCCCTGATCAAACTTGGTCATCATCTCGGGGTTCAGCATCATGTCAATCGCGGTATCCAGATCACAGCGCTGATGGCGGGCAAAGGACGGGGCCAGATCGAACGGGTTGCGCATCACGTAAATGGCCGCTGCTGTCACCTCGGGCGGGATCACATCCTGATCGTACAGGCGGATCGTCTGGCAATGGGTCTTGACGAAATGATGGTTGGGTTTCGACGCCGCAATCAGGCGCAGCGCCTTGCCGCGCATCTGCATCCAGTCCTCGATGCTGTCGGTCACGAAGGGCTTGCCGCCATTGGCGCGCGCAAAGAAATCCTTGCGCACATCGCCCGTGGTGAAATTCGGCAACTGATTGATGTTCGGCCCATTTCCCTTGGGCATGAAGTAATGCGCCAACAGGCTTCGCATCCACGTATTGCCCGATTTGGGGTAGCTGGCCAGCCAGATGATGCGTTGCAGATTACTCATCCCAATATCCGTATTTTTTCATGACATCGCGATTGCCGCGCTTGATTTCCTTGATCACCCGGCGGCTCAGCTCGTCTTTCCACTGCCCGCTTTGGCCTTTGACAAAAAACTTGTCGGTGTATTCCGAACGCTCAATAAACTCTTGCTCGCTCTCTTGGCGCTTCAACTCGTCAAAGCTGCAATGCTTGATCGCTCGCGTCAGCCGTTCGGGATCAACCGGCATACCGAAATGCTGTACCACCTTGGCAAACTCAACCTCGGGCTGGGCCAACATATCCTCATACCGCAGCACCAGCACCGGATAGGGCAAAACCTGCGTCCAGCTTTTCACATGCTCCGACCATGACCCCATAAAGGTGGCCACGTTTTTTTCATACGCCCCTGTGCCGTTATGCGGGTGGCAAATGCGGTGTGCCGCGTCTTCAACCGTTACGCCGAAATGGCGGGCGTAGCTGCTGACCATATCCAGCGGGTTGCGCATGATATAGATCGCACTGCGGGTCAACTGTGCCGGGATCAGGTGAATGCCGTAGACGTGGTTGTTGATGTTATGGGTCTTGACCAGATTGACATCGGCATTGTTGGCCACGATCCCGGCCAGAACCCGACCGCGCAGTTTGACCGACAGTTCAATATCATCCAGATCAAACGGGCCGCCGGCCACGCGTTGATACATCCCAAGGATGTTATCACCGACGCCGTATTTATGGATTTCGTTGATACTGACAGGCGTTTGCGCGTTGGACAGGTAATTGGCCAGAAACGCCCGCACCCATGTGTTGCCCGATTTGGGGTAGCTGGCCAGCCAGACAATGCTGCTTTTCATGATGACCCGTGTTGTTGGTGTGTGTCGCGCGGCGCACCGCCACAGTTGTTGCCCGTTCTAGGCGAAAATACCGTGATCTGAAACAAGAAAGAGCGGGCACAAGGCCCGCTCTTCCCTATCAGTCCATCTAAACTTCAAATTAGAAGTTCAGGCGGATACCTGTACCGACAGCTGTCGATTCAGCACTGGTCTTTTGAACCGGGAAAGTCGAACCAGCCAACAGGCCAGCGGGGTTGGTGGTCGTACGCGAAGTCTCCGACTGGATCGCGTAGATACGCCATGCGACGCCTGTACCCAATTCACGCTCTGCGCCAATCTGGTAAGCTTGGTACTCGTCTTTGACGTTTACGCCAGCCGAGGCAATGGTCGAGACCGTTGCTTCACCCTGGTAGGTATCGAAGCCAACAGTCCATGGACCGGCCAGATCGTAGGTTACACCAAGGCTCCAGCCTTCGGTGTCGCCAACGCCAAACTGGGCGCCACTGTCGTTTTCAGCGTAGGAACCGCCGAAGGTGAACCCAGCAACGCCGACGCGCGCGCCAATTGCCCAAGTTTCAGGGTCGCCAGCTTGAGTGATGTCATCAGCGGTACCCAAAACGCCATCGGGGCCAGCCGGGTTTGTACTCATGACATCATCGGCTGTTCCCGGAAT
>DATFJQ010000189.1:0-2465 GCA_035269125.1 Roseovarius sp. | reverse complement strand
CGCCACAACCTCGCGCACGGCGTCATAGGCCTCCAGCATCGGAGTTTCGAACCGCAGTTGCGCGCGCAGATCGGTCACCAGACGGGGCCGCACCTGCGCCAGCGAAGCAAAAACCCGGCCCGCAAATTCGGCGCCGCGCATACCGCCTTCCCAGCTGTAGAACTGCGCAAGGGTAGCAGTGGTGATGCCATTGGCGGCCAGCTCGGCCTCGGTGGCGATCACGCCTTGGTCAAGGTCTTTCATCGCACCACGCCGGGGGGCCAGATGTTTTTCAAACGCGTCGCCATGCATGTCGACAATGCCGGGCAGCACCAGAAACCCTGTCAGGTCCACCTCGCGCCGGGGTGTGGTATCGGTGATCAGGCCATCGCCAAGCGCCAAAGGCTGATCGGCCAACCCCTGCGGGGTCAACACCTGTGCGCCCGTCAATCGCAAATCCGGCAGTATCATTCGTCTATGCCCCACAGCAAATCGCCCAGATCCATGTCATGATCGAACGCGCCTGTGCGCAGAAAGGTTTCCACCTGCGCGATGACAATCGGATTGTTCATCATGAAGGTATGGGTCACCGGCAGGGTGATGTGATCGACCATGCCCTCGACCTTGGTTGAGCTGACCGACACCTTGCCATCGTCCGGACCGTCGATCAGCGACGAATAATACGGGTTGAGCGAGCGCGACCCGGCGATCACACCCAATTCGAAATCGACCGGCGGCAATTGTTCGGGCAGGCCCTTGGGCCCGGCCTCAAGCTGCATACCGGCGGGGCCGTTGATCCATTTGAACAGCTCAAGATCGCCCAGTTCATTGACCAATTGCGAGCCGTGATTGGGCGTGCCCAGCATCACCACACGGCCCATCTGCACGGGGCGGTGATCCATCAGCCAAACCCGTAACAGAATGCCGCCCATGGAATGCGCGACAAAGTGAATACGGCTGTCCCCACAGACCCGCACCGCATAGGGCAGCGTTTCGCGGGCCAGCTTTTCGATGTCCTCTTCGGTCGACGGGTAGTCAGCGCGAAAGGTGGTATAGCCTTGCGCCTGTAACGCTTCGTCCATTACCACCATGGACGCATCCGAGCGCGCCAGCCCATGCAGCATCACCACGCAGTCGGCCAAAGCAGCGGCTGGTGTGGCAAGGATCAGGGCAAGGGTGGCAAGCAATCTTTTCATGGCGCTTGAGATAAGGCCATTTGCCCCGATACAACAGCCCCAATGTGACCAACAAAAGGCCCTGCGTCATGTCTATCCGAGTTGCCGCCCGCGCGGTCATTGTCCAAGAAGGCCGCTTGCTGCTGGTCAACGCCTTTCCCGGCGATCAAAGCGATCTGTGGTGCGCGCCCGGTGGCGGGGTGGAAAAAGGCACCTCGCTGCCTGAAAACCTGATGCGCGAGGTGCATGAGGAAACCGGCCTGCGGATCACTGTGGGGCCGCCCTGTTTGGTGAACGAGTTTCACAACCCAAGCCAAGGGTTTCATCAGGTCGAGGTGTTCTTTCGCTGCCAGATCGTCAGCGGTACGCTGTCGGACACATGGACAGACCCCGAGGCCGTGGTCACCCGCCGCCGGTTTGTCACCCACGCGGATATGGCCGGGTTGCGTTACAAACCCGATAGCCTGCCCGATGTCGCGTTTTCGCGCGGTATGGGCTATGATCCGCTGGAACAACTGGTGAAATAACCCGATGAACAAAGCCTTTACCAAAGAAGAGGACGGCAGCGGCCCACAGCGCCTGCCCGATCTGCCGATCAGCCCGCACCCCAACCACGTGACCCCGCGTGGCATGGCGCAGCTGCGCGCACGAGCCAAGGCGCTTGAGGCCGAGATTGCCCGCCTGCGCGACAATGTGGACTATCTGGCCGATGGCTATCCGCTGGCGGTGGCCGAGCGCGATTTGCGCTATGTCGAGGCGCGGTTGGCCTCGGCCATTCTGATCACGCCGCCTGATGGCCCGGTGACGCATGTCAGCTTTGGCGCAACAGTCGAAGTGGTGGATGAAGACGGCGCAACGATGCGTTACACCATTGTCGGCGAAGATGAATCCGACCACGACCAGCACCTGATCGCAGCCTTTTCGCCTTTGGCCCGCGCCTTGATGGAGGCGCGTGTGGGCGACGTGGTGGAGTGGCCCAAACCCACCGGCACGGTTGAGTTGGAGGTCACCACGATTTGTTTTGACGCATAGGAAGTGCCGACAGGGCCACCCCCGCCAGCACAATGAGGCTCGCCAATGCAAACCGGGGTGTCAGCACCTCGGACAACAGCACCATGCCGCCGGCCATGGCCAAGACCGGCACCGTCAGTTGCGCCACGGCGGCAAGCCCCGCATCCAGTCGCGGCAGGATCGCATACCACAGCGCATAGCCCATCCCCGAGGTCACGGCCCCTGACAGAACGGCCAGCGCCACGCCTTCCGCGCCCGGCATTTCGTTTGCATCCAATGCCCAAAGTGCGGCCAGCAACA
>DATFJQ010000188.1:0-6198 GCA_035269125.1 Roseovarius sp. | reverse complement strand
GCCGTTATCTTGTGCAAGCCCATAGGCAAGGCCAGCGCAGCGGTCAGAAATTTCTTGACCAGTTGGTAAACTTGTGGTGCGCTTTTAGTGCGTCCCTCACATCGCCATGCTTTGGCGCGCGGGGATACCTACAATCACGGCCCACCAAGAGGCCACAGCACCAGACAAACGGTGCCGCAGCAAAGCGACACAAGGGAGATGTGACAATGGCCGCACCCGGCGAAAACCTTCGGATCAATGGCGACAGGCTGTGGGACAGTCTGATGGAGATGGCCAAGATCGGCCCCGGCGTGGCCGGCGGCAACAATCGCCAGACGCTGACCGACGCGGATGCCGAAGGCCGGGCGCTGTTTCAGTCATGGTGCGACGCGGCGGGGTGCAGCATGGGCGTGGACAGCCTTGGCAACATGTTCGCCCAACGCGACGGCACAGACCCCGACGCGTTGCCGGTTTACGTGGGCAGCCATCTGGACACCCAACCCACGGGCGGCAAATATGATGGCGTGCTGGGCGTGCTGGGCGGGCTTGAGATTGTCCGGACACTGAACGATCTGGGGATCAAGACACGCCACCCGATCGTGGTGACCAACTGGACCAACGAAGAAGGCACACGGTTTGCCCCGGCGATGCTGGCCTCGGGGGTGTTTGCCGGGGTGCATGACCAAGACTGGGCCGAGGATCGCACCGATGCCGACGGCAAACGGTTTGGCGATGAATTGGACCGGATCGGCTGGCGCGGCGAAGAACCCGTAGGCGCGCGCAAGATGCATGCGTTTTTCGAATTGCACATCGAACAGGGCCCCATTCTGGAGGCCGAAGGCAAAGATATTGGCGTTGTCACCCATGGGCAGGGGCTGAGTTGGACACAGGTGACGATCACCGGCAAGGACAGCCACACAGGCTCAACCCCGATGCCGATGCGGCGCAATGCGGGCCTTGCCATGGCGCGGGTGCTGGAAAAGGTCGAAGAGATCGCGCTGAGCCACGCCCCCGACGCGGTGGGCGCGGCCGGACATATCGACATCTACCCCAATTCGCGCAACGTGATCCCCGGCAAGGCGGTGTTCACCGTCGATTTCCGATCACCAAACCTGGACGTGATCGAGGATATGGTCACCCGGATGAAAGCGGCCGCCACTGAGATTTGTAAGGATATGGGCTGTGAGGTCGAGTTCGAGACAGCTGGCGGGTTCGACCCGGTAGAATTCGACCAAGACTGCGTCGAGGCGGTGCGCAGCGCCGCCGAACGGCTGGGCTATTCGCATCGCAACCTTGTGTCAGGCGCAGGGCATGACGCCTGCTGGATCAACCGGGTGGCCCCAACCGCGATGGTCATGTGCCCCTGCGTGGACGGGCTGAGCCATAACGAGGCCGAGGAGATATCCAAGGACTGGGCCACAGCCGGGGCAGACGTGCTGATGCATGCCGTCGTCGAGACAGCGGAAATCGTAGAGTAACAGGGGGCGCTGCCCCCGTCGCAGCAAGCTGCGACTCCCCCGGGATATTTTTGAACAAAAGAAGGCCGGGGCATTACTGAACAGCAGGGAGACACCACATGAGCACCAAAGTCATCAAGAACGGCACCGTCTGCACGGCAGATCGCACCTGGAAGGCCGATGTGCTGATCGAGGACGAAAAGATCAAGCAGATTGGCGAAGACCTGAAAGGCGATGAGTACATTGATGCCGAGGGCGCTTATGTGATCCCCGGCGGAATCGACCCGCACACCCATATGGAAATGCCCTTCATGGGCACCACCGCCGCCGAAACCTTCGAGACAGGCACATGGGCCGCAGCCTGCGGCGGCACGACCATGCTGGTCGATTTCTGCCTGCCGGGCGCGGATGGGTCGATCAAGAACGCGATCAACGAATGGCACCGCAAATCGGCCCCGCAGATTTGCAGCGATATCGGCTATCACATGGCGATCACTGGCTGGAACGAAACCATCTTTGAAGAGATGAAAGATGCCGTCGACATGGGCGTCAACAGCTTCAAGCATTTCATGGCCTACAAAGGCGCGTTGATGATCGAAGATGACGAGATGTTCGCCAGCTTCAAGCGCTGCAAAGAACTGGGCGCGCTGCCGATGGTGCATGCCGAGAACGGCGATATCGTGGCCGATCTTCAGGCGCAGATGCTGGAACGTGGGATCACCGGGCCCGAGGGCCACGCCTATTCGCGCCCGCCCGAGGTGGAAGGCGAGGCCGCCAACCGCGCGATCATGATTGCCGATGCCGCCGGTGTGCCGCTGTATATCGTGCATGTCAGTTGCGAGCAGGCGCATGAAGCGATCCGGCGCGCCCGCCAGAAAGGCATGCGCGTCTATGGCGAGCCGCTGGTGCAATTCCTGACACTGGACGAGACCGAGTATTTCAACACCGACTGGGACCACGCCGCGCGCCGCGTCATGAGCCCGCCCTTCCGCAACAAGGACCACCAAGACAGCCTGTGGGCCGGGTTGCAGGCGGGATCGCTGCAAGTGGTGGCGACAGATCATGCCGCCTTTTCCTCAGAGCAGAAGCGCATGGGCGTGGGCGATTTCACCAAAATCCCCAACGGCTCGAACGGGGTCGAGGAACGGCTGGCGGTTTTGTGGACGCGTGGCGTCGAAACCGGCCGCCTGACCCCGAACGAATTCGTCGCGGCGACCTCGACCAATGTGGCGAAAATCCTCAACATCTACCCCAAGAAGGGCGCGATCGTGGAAGGCGCCGATGCTGATATCGTGGTTTGGGACCCGAAGATTTCCAAAACGATCAGCGCCGGTAACCATCACTCGATTCTGGATTACAACGTGTTCGAGGGGTTCAAGGTCAGCGCGCAGGCGCGCTATACCATCAGCCGCGGCGAGGTGGTTTGGGCTTGGGGGCAAAACAGCCAGCCCCAGCCCGGTCGCGGACGGTTCGTGCCGCGCCCGGCCTTCCCTTCGGCGCATACAGCCCTGAGCAAGTGGAAAGAGCTGACCGCGCCCAAACAGATCAAGCGTGACCCGATGAATATTCCGGCAGGGATCTAAGGAATCACGGTCGCGCCCGATTTTGGCGGGCGCGGCCCATTGACAAGACCGGGCCAGCGCGGCGCAATGGCGCCGATGCAAGCGAGGGACGCAGAGTGACAACACATACAGTGATCAGCGCAAACGATTTGTCGCTGACCTTTGAAACAAACGACGGGCCTGTGCATGCGCTGAAAGGTGTGAGCCTGGACATCGAAAAAGGTGATTTCGTCAGCTTTATCGGGCCGTCAGGCTGCGGCAAAACCACCTTTTTACGCTGTATGGCCGATCTGGAACACCCAACAGGAGGCTCGATCACGGTCAACGGCGTCAGCCCGCAAGAGGCCCGCCGCGCCCGCGCCTATGGCTATGTGTTTCAGGCGGCCGGACTTTATCCGTGGCGCAGCATCGGGGGCAATATCCGCCTGCCGCTTGAGATCATGGGCTATTCCAAGTCCGAGCAGGACCGGCGCGTTAAGGATGTGCTGGCGCTTGTCGATCTGGCCGGGTTCGAACAGAAGTTTCCCTGGCAATTGTCGGGCGGCATGCAGCAGCGCGCCAGCATCGCCCGCGCCTTGGCCTTCGACGCCGACCTGTTGCTGATGGACGAGCCTTTTGGTGCGCTGGACGAAATCGTGCGAGATCACCTGAACGAGCAATTGCTGCACCTATGGGAAAGCACCCACAAAACAATCTGTTTCGTCACCCATTCAATCCCCGAAGCGGTGTATCTGAGCACCAAGATCGTGGTCATGTCACCCCGGCCCGGGCGCATCACCGACGTGATCGAAAGCCCCCTGCCCCGTGAGCGTCCGCTGGATATCCGCGACACACCCGAGTTCATTGAAATATCCCATCGCGTTCGCGATGGCCTGCGCGCGGGGCATGGCGATGACGTTTGAACGCAGCCCCCTACGACACGCCCCCGCCCGCTTGACCGGGCGAGGGGTTTTCACTGTTCACGGTCATCGGCTCTCCAGCCTGTACCGCGGGTCCATGAAACCCCATAATCCTTTCATTGTTCTTAAAATACTCAAATTCCGCCCCAAGATTTACGCGCTGCGTTTGAGTATTTATAGAACAATGAAGGCGGGGGCGCTGTGATGCGAAACATTGTGCCCGTCCTGACTGTTGTTGCCGCGATTTTTGCCATTTGGTATGTGGCCGCGGTCGCTCTGAACGCGGCTTGGGCGTATAACAAAGCCGAGCGTGCAGGCGTCAGCCTGACCACCTCGGAGCTTATCAGTGATACATGGAGCCAGAAAAAACCCAAGCTGCCTGCGCCGCATCAGGTGGGGGCCGAGCTTTGGAAGACCACGGGGGAAATGGTGGCAAAGGGACGGGCGTTTTCCAAGCGGTCACTGATTTATCACAGCTGGGTCACGTTCAGCGCCACGGGGTTGGGCTTCTTGCTGGGCACAGCGCTTGGTATCACCTTGGCCATCGGGATCGTTTACAACCGCACCATGGATATGAGCGTGATGCCATGGGTGATCGCCAGCCAGACCATCCCCATTCTGGCCATTGCGCCGATGATCATCGTGGTGTTGAACGCGGTTGGCATTTCCGGGCTACTGCCTAAGGCCATGATCTCGATGTATCTTTCGTTCTTTCCGGTGGTCGTTGGCATGGTCAAGGGGCTGCGCAGCCCCGGCCCGATGCAATTGGACCAGATGCGCACATGGAATGCGACGCCGGCACAAACCTTTTGGAAGCTGCGCCTGCCGTCCTCGATGCCCTATCTGTTCACCTCTTTGAAAATCGGTATGGCGGCCAGCCTTGTCGGCGCCATCGTGGGTGAGTTGCCCACCGGGGCGGTGGCAGGTCTGGGCGCGCGCCTGCTGGCCGGAAGCTATTATGGCCAGACGATCCAGATCTGGAGTGCGTTGATTATGGCCGCAACCCTTGCGGCCTGTCTGGTGGGCTTGATCGGATTGGTCCAGCGGATCGTGCTGAAACGAATGGGGATGGCATGATGGCTTGGTTGGCTTTGGCTCTTGCGGTGTGGATCGGCGGCTGGTGGCTGAACCACGTTCTGTCGCATCGCCCCAAAACGCGGGTGACGCGGCTGGCTGTGCCGATCATCTTCGGGGTGACCCTCGTTATCATCTGGGAGGCGCTGGTGCGCGGGCTTGAGATTTCGCCCGTCTTGCTGCCGCCGCCCACACAGATTGCCGTCACCTTCGCCGACAAGACCCACATCTTATGGCAGGATTTCGTGCAGACCGTCATCAAAGGGGCACTTACCGGCTATGTTCTGGGCTGTGGCGCGGCGTTTTTGATGGCCATCGCGGTGGACCGGTTCGACTTTCTGAAACGCGGGCTGTTGCCAGTGGGCAATTTTGTGGCCGCGCTGCCGATCATCGGGATGGCCCCCATTCTGGTGATGTGGTTCGGGTTTGATTGGCAGTCCAAGGCAGCGGTTGTCGTGGTGATGGTCTTCTTTCCGATGCTGGTGAACACGGTCGAGGGCTTGAGCGATACCGACGCCATGCAGCGGGATTTGATGCGCACCTACGCAGCAGGATACTGGAAGACGCTACTGAAGCTGCGCCTGCCCGCAGCGTTGCCATTCATCTTCAATGGTCTGAAAATTGCCAGCACACTGGCCCTGATCGGGGCGATCGTGGCTGAATTCTTTGGCTCGCCGATCAAGGGCATGGGCTTTCGGATTTCCACCTCGGTGGGACAATTGGCGCTGGATCTGGTCTGGGCCGAAATCGTCGTGGCGGCGATTGTCGGGTCGGCCTTTTACGGGGGGATTGCCCTGTTGGAAAAGGCGCTGACATTCTGGCACCCGTCACAGCGGGGCCGTAGCTAAAGCGAATAACAAAAAACAAAGTTCAACACGGGAGACTAAACATGACACATAAAACACTGACCACATCGCTGGGGCTGGCCATCGCCAGCCTGTGCGCGGGCATGGCGCAAGCCGCCGATGATCTGACGCTGCAAT
Source organism: Roseovarius sp. (assembly GCA_035269125.1). GTDB lineage: Bacteria > Pseudomonadota > Alphaproteobacteria > Rhodobacterales > Rhodobacteraceae > Roseovarius. The sequence continues at coordinate 244 of DATFJQ010000188.1, read as the reverse complement.
TGAAGTGGGTCACGCAGGCGCAGTTCGCGGGATACTACGTCGCGCAGGACAAGGGGTTTTATGACGAGGAAGACCTGAACGTCACGATCAAGCCGGGCGGGCCGGACATCGCCCCGACGCAGGTGATTGCCGGCGGCGGCGCGGATGTGACCGTGGAATGGATGCCCGCCGCGCTGTCAGCCCGTGAAAAGGGCCTGCCGCTGGTCAATATCGCGCAACCTTTCAAAAGCTCGGGCATGATGCT
>DATFJQ010000187.1:0-7110 GCA_035269125.1 Roseovarius sp. | reverse complement strand
ACCGTAGCTGCCGTTTGACCTGCGCGCGATATTTCGGGTCTCTTGTCAGATACCACCCCGCAATACCCGGCAACGACAAGCCCAAATCGCGCGCGAAACGGCCCAAAACCAAAACCTGTTCAATCCGGCGAATCCTAAGCGGCACCTGCAATACAGCGACAGTCGATGGGCCGGGGTCGTCGAAGACATGCGCGACCAGCACTGAAGACATCTCAAGATCATCAAAGCTGCCCGGAATGACGCATTTGAACCCGGTCTTTTCCGGCACCCCGTACACATGCGCCGCGTCAGGGCGAGCCTGTGTCGGGATACAATCCACCTCAACCCCGTTTAGCGAAAATGTCAGCTTTTGTGCATTCGCCCACCCTGTCACGCGAAACCAGCCGCCGTCGAACGTGATGCGCTCAATAAACCCAATCGCCGCACCATCGTCGCCATTGATGCCCACACCACCTATGTGGAAATTCGCATGCTTGGCCCGATAGCGGCGGAACAAAGAATTTAACCGGCGGATCAACGGCGTCCTCCCAACCAAGCGCTTGCAAACCATGCCAAATGCCCATCGACTTGCAGCGGACACGGAACAACCAAACTAACCCTGTCTATACCGATCGCGCTGCTGGACACACAAGGCAACGCAGGGCGCAAGGCGGCGATATCCCGCCGCTCACAAGCAAAAGCCACCATTGGATCCTCTGGCAATCTGGCGGAGCGCCTCAAGGCGCTCTTTGCGGCGGTTCTGTATGAACTCCACGTAGGCCGCGTTTTCACGTTTGAAACGCTGGATGAATTCGGCCGATTTGGTGCCTTTCAGCTTCTCATGCGAAAGTTCTGTTTGCCGCAACACGCCATCCTTTAACCCGACGTGGCCGGCAACTGCACCCAACAGGTCATCGGGGTCACAGCGGACAGTGGTTTCGTAACTTATCCGTAACGGAGACAGCCCATGTTCGACGAACAATTCTTCCATGCGATTTTCCTGCCAACACAGCGCCTCGACCGCCAGTTTGATTGTCTTGGCATCATAGCTGAACATCTCTTCACCTCGCATTTGCGCGTTGGCATCCGCCTGCGGAGAGTGCGATATTTGCGTTTGCTGCCGTCGGGAAAGCGATACCGCCTGCGCAACCAAATCCTCTCGGATCAACCAAAAACAAGAGGTCGGCCGCAGTAGATCAAGCATACTGCCCATGCTACCGAAAACATTGTGAAGCTGGCGAAAGGTGATCTCGCAACCGAATGTCGCGTTCCGATTGCGCTTGCGCAGCAAACCATCAACGTAGCTGGCGATATCCTTGGCGTGCAGACCTTTTGCGATTTTCGGCACGAAATCGGGGTTAAAAGGCTCTCCGGGATCATACAAATACCCTGTCTGCCCAATCAGGTTTCCAAGCCGGCTACTGCCAGATCGCGGCGTGAAAAATATCACATACCGGCGATCCGGATAGGGTATCTGGCCGATTTGATCACGGGTGGTCTGGTCGGCTTGAACCTTTTCGAACAGGTCATCTTTTTGCTGCCAAAAGTGCCGAAAGGCATCTGCATCAACAAGCGAAACAGGTTTCCCCAAAGCGGGCTTTACGCTTCTTGAGAGACGGTCGAAAGCGCGCCGGAAAAGTGATCGGTAGGCCATACTCTGTGCAACCTATGTACTGATACCCGCATGCAGGCAAAAACCATCCTGAACGGAGCCACGTGCAAAAACCATCGCGCCTTCAATGTCAACGCTGGGCACCGCTTATCTGCTAAAACGGTCGCTATGAACCCGGATTTCTCGCTTGACGCCACACGACACCCTGTCAAAACTCGCAAAACTTCCATTGGCTTGAGCAAATGCTATCTCGCGACACATCAGACACGGCAGAGCTTAGAAATGTGCGGCGCCAAGTTCCGCGCTTTGCAAGTGTAAGGTCCATTACGGCGCTGATCCTGCGTGAGATGACATCCACCTATGGCCGCTCTCCGGGGGGCATTATCTGGGCGATCCTTGAACCCGCTGGCGCGATTGCACTGATGGTCGTAATCTTTTCCATCGGGTTCAGAACACCACCGCTTGGCACCAGTTTTTCAATTTATTACGCCAGCGGCATGCTGCCGTTCATCATGTTCGTTTCCACAAGCAACAAGGTCCAACAGGCGATCAACTATTCCAGACAGCTGCTCAACTATCCAAGGGTCAGCTTCATGGATGCGCTTTTGGCACGGATGTTGCTGAACGTATTAATCCAAGGCATCGTTAGCACCATTATTCTGACATTCATCTTGGTCACTTGGGATACCCGGACCGTTTTCGTGGTCGGCCGCGTGCTAAACGCGTATGCCATGGCGATTGCCCTTGGTTTCGGCGTTGGCATGCTGAACTGCGTCCTGATCTCACGAAACCCGGTCTGGGCGTCCGTGTGGTCCGTGGCCACGCGGCCCTTGGTCCTGATCTCAGGGGTGATTTTCCTGCATGACCGCATCCCCGACCCCTATCGCACATGGTTGGAGTGGAATCCGTTGGTTCATGTCGTCGGAGAGGCCCGTCGCGGTTTCTACTACAGTTACACCGGCGATTATGTCAGCGCGACCTATACCTATGGCTTTGCGGGCATTTGTGCGGTCCTGGGCCTGTTGTTCCTGAAAACATATTACCGTGATTTGTTGGAAAGGTGATGTTGGCCTAGACGGCCACGCGTGGCCGTCCTGTCACTTCAACCGATATTTCGGCTTCGAGGAACACCTCGCGCCCTTCCGCTTGCGCACTACGAATGGCGCACGTGGCATGGGTATGGACGTCTTCCGCTCCGGCGGCGGCGGCCTCGGCTTGCGCTTCCTTCTCCAACGCAGCTTGCAATGCCTGAATCGCTGCGTCCGCATTTGAATGATCCTCCGGACCCGTTTCCAAATGCACCCGATATTTTCCCTCGGCGGGCGAGGTAACAGTACCGCTTTGTCGGATGGTAACACGGCCTACAACTGCACCGATCGCATTGGCCACGCCTGCGTGCTCGGGCAGGATCATCCGGCATCCCAGACGCTCGCCCACCGCAGGATAATAGAATGGGGCCGAAGCGCCCAAGCCCACCACCGGAACGTTTAAACCGCTTTCGATCCGCACCAGGCCCTTATGATGCGCAAGCCCGCGTTGCATCAGAATGTGGCGTGCCAGCTCTTCGGGGGGCCGTTCGAAATCATGGGCATCCTCGGCAAAAGTAGTCTCTAACAGGGCCAAAGACGTTTGCTGCGTCAACTGATCTACAATCATTTCGGCCAGCTTTGCAGGATCCGGGCACAGCCTATTGCCACTCCCGGTGCGCCGGCGCCCGATCAACTCCAGCGCAGAACGTGCAGCCGTCGCATCCCAATCGCTCAGGCCGCCTAGAACATGGCTGGCATCCGATGGTGTGACACCGGCAATCTGCACAAGCCCACGCGCCACCAACCGCTGCACGGCGTGTCCATCCAGCCGCGTTTGCAATACCTTTCCAAGGGGATGCACCGCCTCACCGATCCGCGACAACAGGCTCTGATCCCGCTCGGGCAGCCTCTCCGGGCTTACCCCAGTCACAGCCCGGATAAACCGCGCATCATGCTCATTGGGCACGCTGCGGCGCAATTGGTCGTCCAGCGCCGCATGCACCACATCGGGTGCCTCTGTTGCGATCAGGCTGACCGGGATTAACCGGCGCGGCCCCAGCGTAATACCGCCATGCAGGCCTTCGTCTTGCACATGTACCTCGCTGTCACCGCCCAGCCCGGTTGTTCGCATAGCAACAGCTTCGACCATGGTGCGCCATGGCCCAACCTTGGCCCCGTCCGGGTCAATCATCGGTCGCCCGTCGCGCAGCACGCCCTCATCCGTTGTCGTCCCGCCGATGTCTGACACCAAGGCGTCAGCCGCCCCTGTCAGCCACCGCGCGCCCACGATACTGGCAGCGGGGCCGCTCAAGATCGTCTCGATCGGCCTCTCGCGCGCCTGATCAGCCGATACTAGCGCCCCATCGCCGCGCACCACCATCAGCGGCGCATCAATGCCAAGGCGCTGCAAGCTGCCTTCGGCCCGGTCAATCAAACGCGCGATCATGCCGATCAGACGCGCATTCAAAAGCGCCGTCAGCGCCCGTTTCGGCCCGTTCAGCTTGGCCGACAGGTGATGCGAACAGGAAACGGGCCGCCCGGTGACGTTCTGCACGATCTCGGCGGCGCGCAACTCATGCGCCGGGTTACGGGTTGCAAACTGGGCTGCAACAGCAAAGGCCGATACGTCTTTATGTGTCTCTAACCACGCGTAAAGCGCCGCTTCATCCAACGGGTCACGCTGGGTTCCCGCATGGCTATGTCCGCCGGAAATAACCAAAGCAGGATCGCCTGCCAACACTTCGGTCAGGCCGTGGCCCTCCAGATCTTGCTGGCGAAAGCCGATGTAAATCAGCCCGGCACGCCCGCCTTGCCCCTCGACCAAAGCATTGGTCGCCAATGTCGTCGAAAGCGAGGCCAAGCCTATGTCACGCCGGTCCGCCCCGCTCTGCTCCAGCACGATGGAAATCGCTTGCTCAATGCCAATAGCCAGATCATGCCGCGTGGTCAGCGCCTTGGCCTTGGCGATCACATTGGTTTCATCGCGAACCAGCACCGCATCCGTATAGGTGCCCCCTGTATCCACGCCCAACAGCACCGCCATTTACCCGCTCCTTTGCCCATTCGCGTCCGGTTTAGCGGGTTTTGGCGGTCAATCCATCCCGTTTGCGTCACCTGTCAGTCGCAACACCGCCCAGCGCGCAGCGTCAGCCACCGTCGGATCGGGGTCGTCGCACAACCCCTGTGCCACCGCGATCAAACTGGGATCGTCAGAGTTGCCAATGGCATACAGCACGTTGCGCACGAACCGGTCGCGCCCAATACGTTTGATCGGGCTGCCGGAAAACCTTGCACGAAACCCGGCATCGTCCAGCACCACCAGATCGGCCAGTTTAGGCGCGATCAGATCCTCGCGGGCGTGATACTTCACCTCACGGGCTTGCACTGCAAACTTGTTCCATGGACAGACGGCAAGACAATCGTCACAGCCATAAATCCGGTTTCCCATTCGTGCGCGCAGGTCTTCGTCCACCGGGCCTTTGTGTTCAATCGTCAGGTAGGAAATGCAACGCCGCGCATCCAACTGATAGGGCGCGGGAAAGGCATCGGTCGGGCAAACATCCAAACAGGCCCGACACGAACCACAATGGTCGACTTCCGCCGGATCAGTCTCTAATTCCAACGTGGTAAAAATCGACCCGATGAAAAACCAACTGCCCAGATCACGGCTGACCAGATTGGTATGCTTGCCCTGCCAACCAAGGCCCGCCGCCTGCCCCAGCGGCTTTTCCGGCACTGGGGCGGTGTCCACGAACACCTTGACCTCGCCGCCCGCTTCGGCAATCAGCCAGCGCGCCAAACGCTTCAGCCGTTTTTTCACAATGTCATGATAATCGCGGTTTCGGGCATAAACCGAGACTGTTGCAGCGTCGGCTTGCGCCAATGTGGCAGTTGGATCCTCCTTCGGGGTGTAGCTTTCGCCCAGCATCAAAATGGTGCGCGCCTCGGGCCACAAAGCATGTGGATCCCCGCGCCAATGCGCGCGGTCTGCCATCCATGCCATTTGGCCATGATAGCCCTTGCCCAAAAACGCGGCCAACCGATCCGGCACATGCCCCACATCCCAAGGCCTGCACAACCGCGCCAGATCAAACCCTTCCTCAAGGGCCTTTGCCACCAACCTGTCTTTCAACCCGTCCATGGCGTCTTCTGTTCAAAAATATCCTGGGGGAAGGCCGCAGGCCAGGGGGCAAAGCCCCCTATTTCAAAAATCCAGATCAGCATAATGCGCAGGTGGCGGGAAACCCGGCACCTGATCGGCCAGAATACCGCGGAACGCCGGGCGCGATTTGATCTTGGCATACCAATCCTTGACCACCTCACTGCGATTCCAATCCACATCGCTGATATAGTCCAGCGCACTTAGATGCGCGGCGGCGGCGAAATCGGCCAGCGTCATCACATCGCCCGCCAACCAGCGGCGACGGTCCAAAAGCCACGCCATGTAATCCAAATGATACTTGATCGCCCGCGCACCGGCCTTGACGTTGGTGCTGTCAGGAAAGCCCGCTTTCATCACCTTTTTATTCACCCGCTCATACAGAAGTTTCGAGGTGACCTCGGAATGGAACTTGTCGTCAAACCACGCCACCAAGCGACGCACCTCATACCGGGCTTGCGCGCTTTGCGGCATCAGCGCCGGTTCGGGATATGCCTCTTCCAGATACTCACAGATCGCCGCGCTTTCGGCCATGGTTTGCCCGTCGAACTTCAAAACCGGCACTTTGCCGGCCGGGTTCCGACGCAAGAAGTCAGGATCTTTTTCCCAATACCGCTCTTCTATGAGTTCGCATTCAATTTTCTTTTCCGCAAGACTCAGCCGCACCTTGCGGCAGAATGGCGACAACGGAACGTGGTATAGCTTGGCCATGCGTCAATCAAACCTTGCGCGACTTTCGGGATACCCCTCCATGCCGTGAATGAGCCCGGTTTTCAATCCTCGAAACAGGAGGATCGCCCATCCCGGCGGATGGTGGCCGCCCCATCCATGATCGACGCGGCACGTTTGCGCAGCCAAGCATCGGGCCGCGCGGCGGATCTGTCTTTGGGTGCGGGCAAGACGGCGGCCAACCGTGCCGCCTGCATGGCGCTCAGGGCGTCGGGGCCGACACCGAAATAATGATGCGCCGCAGCGTCAATGCCGAAAACACCTTCGTCGAACTCGGCCACGTTCAAATACACCTCGATGATCCGGCGCTTGGGCCACAGCCCTTCGACAACCGGGGTAATCGCCGCCTCCAACGCCTTTCGCAGCCAAGTCCGACCGTGCCAAAGGTAGACATTCTTCACCACCTGCTGACTGAGCGTCGAGGCACCCCGTCCACCCCCATCCTCGATTGCGGTTCGGATGGCCGCCATGTCAAACCCCCAATGCAGGCAGAAATTTGCGTCCTCCGCCGCCACGACAGACCGTGCGACAACTGGTGCCACCTCGGCCAAAGGCACCCACTGAGTGTCTATTCCGCCCAAACGTCGCGCCTCTTGGCCCAT